>JANPDB010000508.1:0-10587 GCA_031431255.1 Acidimicrobiia bacterium
GCCGGTCCGCTGAAGACGCTCGCCGCCAAATCCATCCCCGGGTTCTCCAAGTTCGAGGACGTCTGGACCGAGAAGGCCCCGCTCGGCTGGGACGTCAAGGATTCGTCGGCAGTGGCGAAGGCCTGTTGCGCACTCCTGTCCGACTGGTTCCCGATGACCACCGGCACGATGATCCATGTCGACGGCGGCTTCCGGGCGATGGGGGCATGATGGCCGACAAGCCGGGCTCGCAACGACGCCTCGGGGTGCAGCCGTTCTCCCGAGAGATGGTGCAGGACCACCTCGATCGCATGGAGCTCAAGTTCGTGACCGACGACGACGGCGACTTCACCGTCGACTTCGGCCTTAACGACGAAGAGGAAATCCTCCTCCGTGTGCTGATGAGTGCCGAGGGTCCGAACGAGGACATCTTCGTGATCCGGGGCGTGACCAACCTGATGGTACCGAAGACGCTGTGGCCCAAGGTCATGGCCGGCTGCAACCAGTGGAACCAAGAGCGCCGCTACCCGAAGGCGTATCTGTTCGTGCCCGAGAACGAGGAAACGCTGTTCGGGACGATCCATCTTGAAGGCCAGTTCCCGCTGGGTGCTGGCGTCACCCAACCGCTCGTCGACGAGCTCATCACCACGCTCGTGCAGACATCCTTCGCGTTCTGGCAGGACGCGTTCGAGTCGGGCCTCCTGGCAGAAGAGGAAATGCCCGAGACACCGAACGACTGAGTGCGGGGATCGTCAGCCCGCCGCGTGTTTGGGGTTGGCGATGGCCACCCGAACATCGACGATCGACCGCAGGGCCGCGAGGACCTCGTCGTAGCGCGCGTCGAGCAGCCCGTTTTTGATGGCGTCGGCGAGAGCCGCTTCGCCGTCGTAGCCAAGCGTCTTGGCGGCGGCTCGTTGGGCGGCTTCGAGCTGGGGCCGCAACGCGATTTCGCGTTCGACGATCGCCAAGACGTTCTGAGCTACTCGTGCGTGGAACGCGATGCGTCCTTCGGTCGCCGCCATGACATCGCGTTCGAGGTACCCGCGCACTGCGTCGAGGAGGTGACGAGATGACGGAAACCCGATGTCGTCTCCGCTCTCCGCAGCGGTGGCAGTAGGGGTCACGGGAGCAACTGTGATCGTCGTCGCGGCCGGTGCTCCCATGAGTGTCAACAGATCGTGTTCCTGTTCGGCGATCCGACGACCGATGGCGGCGAGCTCGACGCTCGGCAATGCCCCCGACGTGTGGGCGTTGCCCTGGGTGACGCACATGACACCCCACATGAGGGTGCCAGCGACGATCCACCAGTGCACGCGTGCGGCGTCGACCTCCGGATGTCCGTTGGCAAGATGATACGCGCGCAGAAGATCGTCGATCGATCCAATGCCGGCGACTTCATGCGGGCTTCCGAAGCGCCACGCCCGCACGCTCAGCCAACCGAGGTCCTCGGCCGGGTCGCCGAGATGGGCGAGCTCCCAGTCGAGAACAGCAACCAATCCGGTGGGTTGGACGATCACGTTGCCGAGACGAAAGTCGCCGTGCACGATCACCGGGTCGATGGGCTTCGGGCGATGCGCATCGAGCCAACGAAAGGCGAGCTCGAACGTTGGGCTGTGATGCCCGAGGAGGTCGAGAACCTCGCGATACTTCTGAAGGGGGTGCACCTCGCCGAGTCCTGGCACGGATTCGGGGGCGACAGCGTGGAGCAGCGCGGCGGCTTCGCCAAGCTGGCTCACGAGAACCGATCGTGCGTGTGCATAGGGTTCGTCGCGAAGGATCTTGCGGGCAATCGTCTCGCCGTCGACGTGGTCCATCACGAGAAAGCCCGTCTCGAGCACGTTGTCATCGGCGTCGCCGCTCGCCCGGATCGTCGGGACGGGAACGCCGGCCCGGGCCGCCGTCTCGAACAGGATCGCTTCCAGCGGCATGCCGCCGGTGCGGCCGATGGGGAGCGGGAGCCCTGGTGGGTCGCGGCGCAGAATCAGCGGTCGGGTCGCGCCGTCAGCCTCTTTGGCGTCGAACGACCACGTCTCCCGACTGGCGCCGCCACTCAAACGACGGAGCCCCTCGATCTCGGCACCGAGCAGGCGAGCCAGCCGGTCGCGAAGGTCAGCGGTGCTCGTGGGAGAAGTCACGAAAGTGAGCTTGGCAGTTGTGGCCTGGCTCGGCCCAGTCGTCGGCGTCCTACGCTGGAGCCGATGGGCCGCCGCGGATCACCACTCCAACGACGCGTCGTCAGCCTCGTATCGCTCGCCATCACGTTGGCCGCGGTGCTTGTGCCGACGATCAGCAATCTCCGGTCGTCACCACGGGCCGAGGCACAATCGACCCGCGCGTCGCAACCGTCGGGCACCTCGGGCGCCGCTTCGCCATCGAAGTCGGACTCGTCGTCGGCAACGTCGGCATCGCCATCGGCCTCGTCGTCGAAATCGGCTTCGTCGTCGGCATCGTCCAACCGGACCAATCCTCGGCTTCGGCGCATCGGCTTCGCGTCCGAGCGTGGACTCGACTCGCACTGGCGAAAGCACGGGTTGGAATTCAACGTCTCCTCCAAGGCGGAGTACCTCGCTATGGCTCAGGACCTCCGCGACGCGCCTCTGTCGGCACGGGTGATCGAAGCGACCCAGTCGAACGGCTCCTATGCCCGCTTCGACCGGACCACTGGCGCGTTCCTCGCCTTCAACCGCGACCTCGCCATCCGCACCTTCTTCCGGCCCGACGACGGCGAGTCCTACTTCCTCCGAGCCGTCAACCGCCGGTAGGCGCGCCGGTCACGGGAGCTTCGTGGTGACCGGTCCGGACGGCGGGATCGCGACGGTTCCCGTGAAATTGAGGTCTACGGCGAACGCCTTGTTCCACGTGGTGATCGAGATGGTTCGGCGATTCGGTCCGGGAGTGGTGGAGACGTAGACAAAGGCCGTGATCGTGGCCCCGTCGACGGTTCTCCGCCAACGGCTGACGACGAGCGTTGGCGACGTTGCCGTCTCTTCGAGGGCCCAACCGCTCGCGGTCATCTGGTCGGCGGCCAGCGCGTGCAACTCGGCCACGGCTCGGGGCGTTTCCACCGTGAAGTCCGCAGTGTCCGAGGTCAGCGAGCCGGTGCCCGCCTTCTGGTTCACGATGACGATACCGGGGGATAACGTCAGCTTGGGAACGCGCATGGCGTTCTGCAACTCGGTGAGTTGCGGCAGCCCCGACGCCGTCCCGCACGGCCTCGTGAGGTCGACGACGATCACGGTGGTGGCTGCGGGCACTGGAGTGCTACGGACCGAAACGGCCCTGTTGCCGCGGCAGTAGGTCCGGGACTGCGGTGCGTTGAATGGGACCTGACCGATCGACGGGCTCGGGGTTGGCTGCGTCCAGCCGTCGGAAAGGAACCGTTGGTGCCACTGATCGAGCGTGGCTGATGAAGCGTTCGGGACATCGAAGTAGGTCTCCGAGATCGTGGAGGGCGTGGCGTTCCCACCTGCAAACGGGGGTTCGAAGACGCGGTCGATCGTTCCCAATGTCGCCCAACCCTTTGGGATGGGCGGGAGTGCCGAGCGCAAGGCAGGGTCGACAAACCCGGGACGGAGCCGCAACTTCACTGGCGCGCCCTGCGCGAGCGCTCGTTCGGCAAGACGTTTCCATGCATCGATCGAGGTGCTGCCGGCATTGGCGTTCGCAACGAGTGATCCGCCCATGACGACAACAACGAGTGCCACGGCCATTGCCGATTGCAACGGGCGTCGCGAACGGCGTTCGGTGGACCTGCTGAGTGTGGACGACATCGCCGGCTCCCTTTCTCGATTGGCACCGAGTCTTCCCGCATCGGATCGTCCACGCGCAGATCGGACGGACCGACGCGCGCCTCAGTGCATTCCGCTCGGCGGATCTGAGTGAGGTGCGCGTGGAAACGGGCGATGTGCGCGTGAAACGCCGCAGATCGCCTCGCCGGTGCCGCAGATCGCCTCGCCGGTGCCGCAGATCGACCGTTTTCGTGCCTGAACGTCGGGAAAGTGGTCGATGTGCGGCGTGGAGTGGTCGATGTGCGGCAGGGAGGCGTCGATGTGCGGCGCGATGGCCTGGCTACTCGACCAGGCGGAGGCCGGTCGGGGCGATGGAGCTCTCGACCTGAGGGAGGTCGACGACGAACTCGGTGCGGTGCGCCGGAAACACGAACTCGCTGAGCAGGATGGCCTTGCCGTCGGTGTCGTTGGTGATGCGCTCGCAGCGCAGCACCGGCGACAGTGGCGGTACTCCGAGCAGGGCAGCATCGGCGTCCGACGCCGCGGCGGCCCCGATGGTCTGGGTGGCGCCGCCGACCCGCACGGGGAGCACGTCATAGAAGGTCGTCCGTTCGATCGAGGCCCGGGAAATCTCGGCGCCGAGGTGTTCCGGGACCCACACCGTCACGCGGGCGAAGGGGGTGCCGTCAGCGAGGTTGAGCCGCCGCACCTGCAGGACGGTGTCGACGCCGAGCACCTCACGAGCCCGCTTCGGGGCCCGGACGAAACCGAACTCCAGCACCCGCCGTTCCGGGGTGATGCCGTTCTCGGCGAGCTGATCCTCCAGGGTGCCGAGTCGGCCGAGGGACTGACGCAGCGGCGTGGCGGCGACGAACCAGCCGAATCCTTGACGGGAGTCGACCAGCCCTTCGTCGCGGAGCGCCGCGAACGCTTTGCGGACCGTGACTCGGGAGGCGTCGTGGGCGGCGGAGAGCTCCGACTCCGACGGCAGCAGCGCGCCGGCGGCCAGTTCGCCCGACGCGATCCGAGCCCGCAGGGCGTCGGCGATGGCCTGGTACCGAAATGCTCCGCGCTCGCTCACTTGTACTATACTTGTCTTGTTTTCCTGCTGAAGCAACTACCACCCGTCGAACGAATCGCAACCCGAACCGAGGAGTCCCCATGGCCGTCGCCGCCAACACCCCGCTCAGCCTCGTCGAGGCGGTCTACGCCAAGCTCGGGGCCAATGTCGCCATAGGGCGCCAGCGCCTCGGCCGGTCGATGACGCTCGCCGAGAAGATCCTGTTCGGTCACATGCGAGACGCCAGCGCGGATGAGTTCGACCGCGGTGTCACCTATGGCGACTTCTTCCCCGACCGGGTCGCCATGCAGGACGCGACCGCGCAGATGGCCCTGCTGCAGTTCATGACGGCCGGCCTGCCGCAGGTGGCAGTTCCGTCGACCGTCCACTGCGACCACCTCATCCAGGCCCGCGTCGGCGCGATCAAGGACCTCGAAGTCGCGAACGATACCAACCGCGAGGTCTACGAGTTCCTCCGCTCGGTCTCGGCCAAGTACGGCATCGGCTTCTGGAAGCCCGGTTCGGGCATCATCCATCAGGTCGTCATCGAGCAGTATGCGTTCCCTGGCGGGATGATGATCGGTACCGACAGCCACACCCCGAACGCTGGCGGCCTCGGCATGATCGCCATCGGGGTCGGCGGCGCCGACGCGGTCGATGTGATGGTCGGCTTGCCGTTCGGCGTCCGCTACCCGAAGCTCATCGGCGTGAAGCTGACGGGCAGCATGAGCGGGTGGACGAGCGCCAAGGACGTCATCCTCAAGGTCGCCGACATCCTCACCGTCGAAGGCGGAACCGGTGCGATCGTCGAGTACTTCGGCCCCGGCGTGGCGAACATCAGCGCCACCGGCCGGGCCACGATCTGCAACATGGGTGCCGAGATCGGCGCAACGACGTCGCTGTTCCCCTACGACCACGAGACCGCGCTCTACCTCAAGGCCACGGGTCGAGAAGACATCGCCGACCTCGCTGATAAGCACACCGATCTTCTGCGCGCTGATGAAGACGTCGAAACGAATCCGACCAAGTACTTCGATCGGATCGTCGAGATCGACCTCGACACCCTCGAGCCGCACATCAACGGTCCCATGACGCCCGATCTCGCCCACCCGGTGTCGAAGGTCGGCGCCAACGCCAAGGCGGCAGGCTGGCCTCTCGAATTGTCAAGCGCGCTTATTGGCTCGTGCACGAACTCGTCGTATGAAGACATGACTCGTGTCGCCTCGATCGCCCGCCAGGCCGCGGCCTCGGGACTGACGGTGAAGACGCCGCTCCTTGTCACTCCCGGCTCTGAGCGGGTACGCGCCACGATCGAGCGCGACGGTATCCTCGCCGACCTCGAAGCGATCGGTGCCACGGTGCTCGCCAATGCCTGCGGGCCGTGCATCGGCCAGTGGAAACGCGACGACATGGCCGACGGCACCCCGAACTCGATCATCAACTCCTACAACCGCAACTTCCCCAAGCGCAATGACGGCTACGGCTCGACGAACTCTTTCGTCGCGTCGCCCGAGACGGTCATCGCCTATGCCCTCGCTGGAACCCTCGACTTCAATCCGCTGACCGATGCCCTCACGGCGACCGACGGTTCGTCCGTGATGCTGGCCGAGCCGATGGGGGAGAAGCTTCCGGCAAAGGGCTTCGAGTCCGGCGACACGATGTTCGAAGCACCGCCCGCCGACGGCTCGGGCGTCACCGTGAACGTGTCACCGACATCGGACCGTCTGCAGCTGCTCGACCCATTCAGCGTGTGGGACGGCAAGGACTTCGAGAAACATCCCGTGCTCATGAAGGCCAAGGGCAAATGCACCACCGACCACATTTCCATGGCGGGCGTGTGGCTGAAGTACCGCGGGCACCTCGAGAACATCTCCGGCAACCTCTTCATCGGCGTGAACAACGCGTTCACCTCCGAGCCGGGCATGGGATGGAACACGCTCACCCAGTCCGAGGCCATGATCCCCGACGTCGCCAAGGCGTGGGGCACGAGCGGTGTCCGATGGGTCGCCGTGGGCGATCAGAACTACGGCGAGGGCTCGTCACGCGAGCACGCGGCCATGGAGCCCCGCTACCGCGGCGCCGCCGTCATCATCTGCCGCAGCTTCGCCCGCATCCATGAGACGAACCTGAAGAAGCAGGGCGTGCTGCCCCTCACGTTCGCAGATCCTGCCGACTGGGAGAAGATCGGCAAGGACACGCGGATCTCCGTCGTCGGTCTCGCATCGTTGGCGCCGGATCAGCCGGTGAAGGTGTTGCTGCACCAGCCCGACGGGTCGGTCGACGAGATCAGCTGCAAGCACACGATGAACGACGAGCATCTCCGCTGGTTCCGTGCCGGTGGCGCGCTCAACCTGATTCGTGCAGCCGCCGGCAATCGCTAAGCACCCGTAGCTTTCGTCGGTAACCCTCTGCTGACGTCAGGCGCGTTCGGCGAGGGTTCCGGCGAGACGGCGGGTTGGAGGCGTGCGGCGACCGCTGTCGCCGACGACCGACTCGCCTTTCGGTTCCTTCTTCTGCTTCGACTTCTTGGGTGCCTTCCGCGTCCGCTCCATCGTCGTCTCGGCGGCAGCGAGCAGGGCGGCTGATGCGTAATTCGTTGTCGTCGACGACGCCCGCGCCGGGGTCGGGGCCGGCGCGCGCTCGGCCGCGACAGGGACTTCGACCGGCGACGCTGTCGTGCTGCGCGGCGTTGCGGGCTCGGCCGATGGCCGGTCACGCTTCGACACGACAGGGGTCGGATCGGCCTTCGCCGTGGCGCTGGGTCGGGCGACCGGCTTGCGCTTGGCGGGCTGACGCTTGCCCTCGGAGGCCGCGTTCTCCGTGATCGGCTCGGTGATCGGCTTCGCCTTGACCCGGCCTCGGCTTGCCTTCGTCTTCGGTGCCCCGGCCGCGGGCCGAACCTCGGATGCCGATGGCACACGTCCGTCGGGGGTGGTCTTCGCCAACTCTTTCGTCGACATCTTGCGCGCGACGTGGGCCTCGGGCGGGAGGGTCGCCATGATCGCCGCCATGACCCGTTCGGTGTCGGCGCGCACTGTCGCCTCGGACGACGCACTCCGCGCAAGGCCGGAGACCGCGGGCCCGAACGTCACGGACACGTGACGAGGGTCGGTGACCTGCCACAGATTGGGGACCTTGGCCGAACGAGGCCACACCTGCTCGGTGCCCCACACGCCGCCGGGAATGACCGGGATGTCGGGAAACAGCGCCGCCAGTCGGGCGACTCCCGTCTTGCCACGCAGGATCGGGTCGAAGAACTCCTCGCCGCGCGGGATCGTCCCCTGGGGGAGGATGACGACGCATTCGCCCGCTTCCAACCGCTCTGCAGCCGCTCGGATCGGGGCGTCGGATCCCGTGCCGCGGTCGACGCGGATACCACCCATGGCCCGGGCGAGCTGTCCGACCACCGGCGCGTCGAACACCTCCTTCTTGCCGAGGAATCGCGCGTTCCTCCCCGCTTTCGCAATAGCCAGCGAGATCACCAGGGGATCGAAGTAGCTGCGGTGGTTCGTGGCGATGATCACGGGGCCGGTGCGGGGGAGATGCTCAACCCCGGCAAAGGTGAATCGCACCCCGGGGAAGAATTCCGGGCGCGTGAACTGGCGGAAGAGGTCGAATGGCTCGATGCCGTTCACCGACGGCACGCCTTCCGGGGTGTCGAGCGAGCGAACGGGCCACCGACGCACGACGGCAAGTGCCCGGAGGCGGTAGTCCGGGTTCACCGCAGTCGGGCGTCCGACCGCGCCCAGCAGGGGTGCGTCGAACACCGAATCCGAGTACGCCGCGCTCGCGCCGAGATCGACGTCGTTCTCCTCGGCCCACGCGGTTACCGCAGCGAGTTTGCCGGGTCCCCACACGAAACCTCCGTCGAGGGCTCCGGTGTAGGTCCCCTTGAGCTCCCCGTAACGCGTGGCGACGACGGCGTCGAAACCGAGCCGGCTCGCCAATGGGGCGACGAGGTCGTAGGGCGACGTTGTCGCCAGCACCAACAAGTCCCCGGACTCGCGGTGCGAGCGGAGGAGCGCCGGAGCGTAGGGCTGGACCTTTGGGAGGAGCACGTCGGCGGCCCACTCGGCGACCCGGGCCACGTCGTCTCGGCGGAGTCCTTTGGCGCGTGACGACGCCCGTTTGGCCAGCTGCATCACGAGGTACGACTCGCCGACCAAGTCGAAGAAGCGGAAGAGCAGGTCTTGACCCGGGATGTGGGGCGTGGGTACGCCGAGTTGGGCGAACGCTTCGGCGAACACCGGCCCGCTGGCTCCGGCCAGCAGGGTGCGGTCGAGGTCGAAGAACGCGGCGGTCCTGGTCATGTCCCAGTCTGGCCCACTCGTCGCAGATGCGTCACCCGGCGTACTCGCGTCCGACGCGATTGACGGGCTGGCGAGGGGGAACACCAGCCCGTCGAGTTGCCTGTCCAGGTTGCCCGATGCCGTGTCAGCTGTCGAACAGTTGTCCGTGATGTCACCGATCATCAGCACAGATGACGCTCCCCCTACCGACTAGTAGGTAGGCTGGCGATCATGCCTTCCACGATCACCGATGTGCGCCCCGAGGACCGGGCGCTCCTGGCGGAACTGTCGAGCGCAGCAGAGCGTCTTCTGGAGCGCCACCTCGCTGCGTCCAAGCCCTGGTACTCCCATGAGATCATCCCCTGGTCGCTGGGGCGGGACTTCGTCCCTGGCGAAGCGTGGTCGCCCGATGACGTCGTCCTTCCCGACGCCGTTCGGAGCGCGTTGTTCGTCAACCTGCTGACCGAGGACAACCTCCCGTACTACTTCGAGACCATCGACCGGATGTTCGGCAAGAACGACATCTGGGGCACCTGGTCCCACCGATGGACGGCGGAAGAGGCACGGCACTCGATCGCCATCCGCGACTACCTGGTCGTCACCCGGGCCATCGACCCGTGGGCACTCGAAGACGCCCGCATGGGGCAGATGAGCGGCGGTGAGGTCCCCCAACCGCAGACTGCTGCCGACGGTTTCGTCTACGTGGCGCTGCAGGAGCTCGCCACTCGGATCTCCCACCGCAACACCGGCAAGCTGCTGCAGGCGGAGATGGACAAGACGGAACATCCTGCGGCGCGTGCCGGCTACGACGTCATGGCCCGCGTCGCGGCCGACGAGAACTTCCACTACCTCTTCTACCGTGACATCACCTCGGCGGCCATCGAGGTTGACCCGTCGTCGGTCGTGTGCGCGATCGACCGCCAGATCGGCGACTTCGAGATGCCGGGCACGGGCATCGTCGGGTTCTCCGACCATGCCCGGGCGATCGCCAGCGCCGGGATCTACAACCTGCCGATCCACTACAGCCAGATCCTCGCGCCAGTCGTCCTTCGTCATTGGAACCTCGAAGCCATCGAGGGCCTGAGCGCGAAGGCCGAGCAGGCCCGCGAGCGCATCGTCACACTGCTCGGCCGCCTCGAGAAGGCGTCTGCGCGAATGAACGAGCGCACGGCGCGGCGGGCAGCGCGCGCCGAGGCCGACGGCGAGCCGGCCCGCACGGTGATCGCCGACGACGACCTCATCACCGTCTGACGGACCGCCTTTGGGCTCGTCCGCCGAGACGAGACGGGCGCCGCCCGCCGCGCCGCTGGACCGGGGGTGTGGGTTGTCCGGTGATGCGGCCAAACGCCTCCCAGCGCTGTTCGGAGGTGTTTGACCCCCATATATGGGGGCAACCTCTCTCCCGCCGGGCTCGTGCCGGTACGGTGGTGGGGTGTCTGTCGATCTTGGTGTGGGAGCGTTGTCGACGACGCAGGCGTTGGCGTTCACCTCTCGGGTGCGGGCCGGGCACAAGGGCATCGTCAGCGCCGGG
>JANPDB010000509.1:0-12438 GCA_031431255.1 Acidimicrobiia bacterium
CCGATGACGATCTTGCCGCGCTTCTTGATGGCTTCGAGCGTGGCACCGCCGCTGGTGGTGGCCGGCGCTGCGGGCGCTGCAGTCGTTGCCGGAGCCGCGGTGGTGGCGGGGGCCGCAGTGGTCGCCACCGTCTTCTTGACCGTCGTCTTCTTGACCACAGTCTTCTTCTTGGTCGTTGCCGCAGTGGCGGGGGCGATGGTGCCCACGACGGCGGTCAGGGCGACCACCGACGCGAGAAGGGTGCGAGCTCGCATGTGTGTTTCCTCCAGAGGTGTTGTCCCGTTGACCGACGTGGTGCCACGGGTTGGTGCGGTTCGTGCAAACGGTGACCTCGGTCACCAATGCGCGACACGAGTCATGCACAACATGAACGGGAAGTGAAGACCGGACCGACGAAGTTGCACCATGCTTGTCCGGTCCTTAGCCAGCCCTTAGCGCAACTCGGGTGGAGTGCCCGGACCCCGGCCGGCGCGCTGACAAGCCGTGCCCGGTACGCTCACTCCGCAGTGGCCAGCCTCGTCATCATCGAAGATGACCCCCGAGTCCGTACCGCGCTCACGAAAGCGCTCGAGCAACGCGGCCACGTCGTCATGCAGGCCGACTCGGCGATGGCCGGGCTGCAGCTCGTGGTGGCCCACAAGCCCGAAGTGATCGTGCTCGATCTCGGGCTTCCCGATCTCGACGGGACGGAGCTCCTGCGAATGCTCCGTCCGGTGTCGGACGCCGTGGTCATCGTGGCCACCGCCCGGGTGTCGGAGGAGGAAATCGTCCGCACGCTCGATGCTGGAGCGGACGACTACGTGACGAAGCCGTTCTCCCCGGATCAACTCGACGCCCGCATCCGGGCCGCGCTCCGACGCCTTGGCGGTACCGCCGAGCGAACGCGTGACGTCGTGGTCGGTGGCCTCCGGATCAATGCGCGGACCCGTGAGGCGTCGCTCGACGGCCGGCCGCTCGAACTGGCACGGAAGGAGTTCGACCTCCTCCACTACCTCGCCCGACACGAAGGGCAGGTCATTTCGAAAAAGGTGTTGCTGGCCGAGGTGTGGCATCAGCCGTTCTTCACGACCGACAAGACCGTTGATGTCCATGTCTCGTGGTTGCGGCGCAAGCTCGGCGAGACAGCGGATCGGCCGCGGTACCTGCATTCGGTGCGGGGCGTCGGAATTCGTGTCGTCACGCCTACCGACGGCTGACGGCGCACCAGCCGTCGGAGTTCTTCGTGCGCCGTTCGCTCTTCATACGTTCGCTGCTCGTCAGCGTCGTCATCGTCACGGTCTTCATCGTTCCGCTTGCGCTCCTCATCGCGCGCACCGCCGATGAACGCGCGATCACTCAAGGGCGCTCCGACGCGCTCGCCCTTTCGCCGATCCTGTCGCTGGCCGGCGACCCGCGCGTGACCGGCGCGATCGTCACCGTCGGTCAACGGGCGCGTCCACGCGAGGTGAGCGTCGTGTTCCCCGACGGCTCGGTCCTCGGACTCGGAGCGGTGCTTGATCGTGATCCCATCGCCGACCCCTCATCGCTCCAACGAGCTCGTTCAGGAGAATCGTTCGTCCATCGCAACTCGGGCGGCAAGGTGATCTATCAGCCGGTGCTTCGCTCGAACGGTTCGATCGCGGTCATCCGGGTGCTCGTGCCAGACTCCCTCCTCGAACGCGGCGTCACTCGTGCTTGGGCTATCCTGACCCTGCTCGGCGTCGGTCTCATCGGGCTCGCGGTGTTCCTGAACGACCGCCTCGGTCGGTCCGTCGTCCGCAGCGTTGACCGGCTGGCCGATGTCGCCAACCGTCTTGGGAGTGGTGACATCGGAGCTCGCGCCGAACCGGCCGGCCCGCCTGAGGTCCGAGCCGTCGGGACGGCGCTCAATCGGTTGGCGGACCGTATCGACGAGCTTCTGGGGACGGAGCGATCCGCGCTCGCCGACTTGCAGCACCAATTGCGCACGCCGGTGACCGCGCTTCGCGCCGAACTCGCCACCGTCGATGACCGGCAGGGCCTGCTTCGCATCGAGCTCGGGCTCGAAGAGCTCACGAGCACGCTCGACCGCATCATCAGGGAGGCGGCGACACCGACGCGTCACGGCATCGGCATCTCGACTGACCTCGCCGCGGTCGTTCGTATGCGCACAGCATTCTGGCTGGTTCTTGCCGAGGACGAGCATCGTCCGTTCGTCGTTGAGGTTCCGGACGAACCCGTCCCGGTCGCGATGGTGTCGACGGACGTCACGACGATCGTCGATGTCCTTGTCGACAATGTCTTCTCCCACACCGCTGAGGGAATCGGACTCTCGGTCCGCGTCCTCGGCAGCGGGCAGCGAGTCGCCCTGCTGGTCGAGGACGACGGGCCGGGCTTTCCCCACGGATTCGACCCTTTGCGGGGCGACAGCCCGGCGGGATCCACCGGCCTCGGCCTCGACATCGCCCGACGGCTCACGGAGTCATCCGGTGGGCGGTTCACCACGATGACGAAGTCGGGCGGAGGTGCTCGGGTGCGCATCGAGCTGCCGAGGGCGGGGACGGACCCGTCTCTCGACTCCACGGTCACGTAGCCCACCGTCACCCCGGCGACCGGTGAACTCGGCCAGGCTTGGACACCATGGCTACCGATTCGGACCAGATGCTCATCGCCTACACGGATGGGGCATGCGCAGGGAACCCCGGTCCCGGTGGGTGGGCCTGGGCGATCAACGGTGGCGCAACGGCGAGTGGCGGTGAACCGGTTTCGACCAATCAGCGCATGGAGGTCAACGCCGTGCTCGAAGCGCTCCGTACCCTGCTGTCGCAGACGACCGGCGTCGTTCGTATCGTGAGTGACTCGACCTACGTCGTCAACTGCTTCAAGCAGCGGTGGTGGGCCAACTGGGAACGCAACGGGTGGAAGAACTCGCAGAAGCAACCGGTGGCGAATCAGGATCTGTGGAAGCCGCTGGTCGAGATCGTGAAGCCCGAGATCGCTCGTATCGAGTTCGTCTGGGTGAAGGGACACAGCGGAAACCCGATGAACGACCTCGTCGATCGCCTCGCTGTGGCGGCGTGCAAGGTGATAGCCGCGAACGCGCTGCTGCCGAGTCGCCTCGCGGTGCTGACCGGACCGGCCGACGATGCCGCCGACGCGGAGACGCCCGCTCAGCACTCCCTGTTCTGAGGGCGTTCCAGATGCCGGCTCACCGGCAGCCGATCGCAAAGCAGGCGAACGGAATCGTCGCGTAGCTCGACGAGGAGCTCCAGGTACAGCGGTCGGGGGATGGGCCGAGCGCCCATTGATGCGAGGTGGTCGGTAACGAGCTGGACGTCGATGAGTCCCGCTCCGCCCTCGTGCAGGCGCGACCCAAGCTCGACGAGAGCGACCTTCGAGGCGTCGGTGACGCGGTGGAACATCGATTCGCCGATGAACATGCCGCCGACGAGCACGCCGTAGCAGCCGCCAACGAGATCCTCTCCGTCCCAGATCTCCGCGCTGTGCGTCCAGCCCATGTCGTGGAGATCCATGTAGGCAGCGCGCATCTTCGGGGTGATCCACGTTCCTTCCCGTTGACGGATCGAGCACGAGTCGATGACATCGCCGAACGCCGCATCGACAGTCGCGGTCCAACCGCTTCGCCGCATCGTCTGGCGGAGCGTCTTGCTCATGGCGATGTCGTCGAGGGGCAGTACGCCTCGCGGGTTCGGCGAGAACCACGGGAGGTTCCGCTTGCCGTGCGGCCATGGAAACATCCCATGGCGATAGGCGTGCACGAGCGTTGCCGGTGCGAGGTCGGCGCCGATGGCCACGAGCCCGTCATCGTCTGCCGTGCGGGGGTCGGGGAAGTCCCAGACGCAAGGTCCGGGATCGACCGGAGCCGTGCTGCGGCGATTGGGCATCGTCGACGTCACTGCCACCATCGAATCACACCGGAGGTACGTGCACAGCCACGCCATGCGAGTGAGGTTGGGTGGTCGGCTGCGGTGAATGGAGCCTTCCTAGCGACGGAACGCCTACGGCACCGTCACCGTTGGGCTTTGGTTCACGATGATCCCGTCGGGCCGCACCGCCTGAACCCGATAGCTCGCCCCCTGGCCGGCCAGCAGGTTGGCATCGGTGAACGTCAGGACACTCAACGATTGCGCGAAGACCTGGCTCTGCGCATCGCCGGTCCTGAACCGTCCGAGTCGGTACGTCACGCCAGGGGTCGGATCGGCTGACCACGTGCACGAGATCGTGGTCGGGTTGGCACGCGTGCAGCTCATCGTCATCGCCGTCGGAATCGGCCCTTGGACCGGTACGGTTGTGGTTGTCGGAGCGATCGTGGTGGTGGAAGTGAAGCTGGTCGTGTTGGTGGTCGTGGTGGCTGACGTGGTCGTCGTGGCGGGCCTTGTTGTCGTGGCCGTCGATGCAGACGTGGTCGAGGTCGCCGCAGGCGGAGGAGCAGTCGTCGTCACCGGGGTCGCCGTTGTGGTCGCTGCCGTCGTGGTTGATGGTTTGAACACAGTGGTCGGTGGAGGGGCGGCCGTTGTTGGTGCGCCACTTGTCACGGCGGTTGCCGCTCGAGTCGTCGACGTCGCGATGCGCGAAACAGTTGTCGTCGGCATCGCGCTCACGGGCGTGGTCACGATCGGCCCAATGGGTGTTGACGTCGACGCAACGACCGTCGCGGCAGTGTTTGCCGGGTTCGTCGGTGGCACCGTGTCCTGGAACGGCACATCAAAGACGAGGTCGTCGCCGGCGGGAGGGATGACCGTCGCCGCGATCGGCATCGGCGGCGCCGTCAATGCGATTGTCGTGGCGGTGGTCGTCTCCGATAGCTCGGTGGTCGTGGTCGTGGTCGATGGCTCGTCGGCGTTGAGGATCCCGGGTACGGCGCCTGACGTGATTGCGGCGACGGCCGCCACCGCGCCGACCGCGACCGTTCCAGCGAGGACGGCCAGGCGACCGCTGATCGAGCGGCGAACGGCGGGCTGAGGAACAGCTGCGTCGAGATCCAACGTGCGCAAGCGTTGATCGAGCCGGTGGAGGAAGTCCTCATCGGGACTGGGAGGGATCTCGGCGGAGAACGCCTGTAGACCTCTCTCCACATCGTGGCGGGAAGGGCGCTCGCCCTTCTTCCAGAACCGGTTCACGAGCTCACCTCGGTGGTGGCCGTGAGGAGCGTCTTGCGGAGCGCGCTCATGGCGCGGTGCAAGGTGACCGAAAGGGTGGCCTTGCTGCACCCCATGGCGGATGCAATCTCATCGAGCGAGCACGACGCGAAGTACCGGAGGCGAAGGGCTTCCTGATATCGGGGGTGGAGCGTCCCTAGGGCCGCGCGCATCGCCGTCGGGTCCACATCACGGGTCGCCTCATCGGGTTGGTCGACCGATCGTTCAGCGAGCTCTCGAAGGATCATCTGTGCACGTGGTTTCGATGCCTTCTGTTCCCGGCGGTACCAAGCCGAGGTTTCGGTTGCTGCGATCCGCAGCAGCCACGGGTGGATGCCTCCACCCTTCCAGGTGAACGTGTGCAACGAGCGCAGCGCCCGCTCGAACGTGGCCGACGTGACTTCGTCGGCAACGTCTTTCGAACCGGAGGACCGGTACGCGAATGCGTGCACTCCTCCCACATGTCGGCGGTACAGCTCCGAGAACGCCTCGCGCTCGCCCGACTGGCTCCGCTCGACGAGCGCCCTGTCGATAGCGTCGTCGGACTCGTCGCGTCGGGTTGCGGAGACGGAGGCGTCCGCCACGGCTGGCATCAGCCGGCGTTTCTATCGGCTGGCCGACGCCAAAAGGAGGATGGTCGATCGACTTGATGACGGCATGTTGCGCCGACGGAGTCGGACGCCGGGCCGATCACGATGACAAGGAGCACGTGATCGGCCCGCAGTGCGCGAAGTGCGAAGGGTCAGACTGCCGGGATCTGCACGGAGACGACCGGGCTCTGCGCAATCGAGCGGCCGGTGACGTCGAGGGCGATGAGGTAGTACTGGTTCACGTGCGCGGTCCGATTGCTCGGCGGGTTCAGAAGGCCGGTCTCGCTCGGCGGGTTGAGGAGAACACGCTCGCTCGGGTCGACGACGGTGCGGAAGCTCGAACCCGTGACCGGTCCGAAGCCGTTGTCGGCGACCGCCCGGAAATCCGGGGTGAGGATCACGTGATCGAGGTCGAATCGGATCGCGTCCTTCCGGGTGCCGTCACCGCGAAGGATCATCCACGACGCAAAGCCGGCCGGCTTCGGGGAGTTGGAGTAGCAGAGCACCGTGCGGTCGCCGGCGGTGAAGCGGCACGCCAACATGAGGCGCGAGGTGACCGGGCTCACGGCCGGCGGCGCCGTGGTGGCAGCCTGTGCCACGCCGGCGGACAACACGGTGCCGGCGCTCACGGCGACGACAGCTGCTGCGGTGAGGAAACGACGGAGGGTGCGAGGTGCGAAGTTGTTCATTGCTGTAGCTCCTGAGGAAGACGCCCCGTTGTTGGGGTGTCCATCTCCAATGCCGACGCCTGGCGCGGGATTACACCGCGGGGAAGCAAATCATCAGGATTGATGAGATCGACCTACTTCGGATCATCGATCCGGTGGAGTCGCCCGTCCTGGAGACGCAATACGCGCGATCCGATCCGCGCCGCCTCGTCGTGATCGTGTGTCACGTAGAGCGCTGCGGTGCCGGTCGTGCGGATCACCCGCACGATCTCGTCGGCGATGCCGAGCTTGCGGTCGGCGTCGAGGGCGGACAGCGGTTCGTCAAGGAGGAGGAGCGACGGCGAGGGAGCGAGCGCTCGCGCCACGGCGACGCGTTGCTGCTCGCCACCCGAGAGCGTCTGCACATTTCGCAGGGTCGCGTCGCCAAGGCCGACGAGTTCGAGCAGTTCAGCGATCCGCGCACGACGTTCCGGCGCCTTCACTCCGCGTCGTCGAAGCCCATACGCGATGTTCTCGCCGACGCCGAGGTGGGGGAACAGGGCGAGGTCCTGGAAGACGAACCCGATGTTGCGTCGATGCGGTGGGAGTGTCGTGGCGTCGAGACCGTTGAGGAGGATGCTACCTTCGACTACCGGTTCGAGACCGGCGATGGCGCGTAGCAGTGTGCTCTTCCCGCAACCACTCGGTCCCATGACGACGACGAGCTCGGACTGTTCGACGTCGAGCGAGATGGTGTCGAGCACCGTGCGTTCGCCGAAGCGAACGGTGACGTCGCGAACGGAGAGCGCGTTCATCGCGGTCGGCTGGTCCGTTCGGCGAGTCCCACGCACAACATCGTAAGTGCACCGAGCACCAGAGCGAGGGCCGCGGCCTGCCCCTGCACGACCTGTCCGGGGCGGCCGGAGAGCCGGACGATGGCGATCGGCATGGTCGGCGCCTGCGGGCGGGCGAGAAAGGAAGATGCTCCGAACTCACCCAACGCCACCGTGAATGCGAGTCCGATCGCCACCCCGATCGAGCGACGGGCTACTGCGAAGTCAATGGACCACCACGCCTGCCACGGCGAGGCACCAAGCGTCTCTGCGGCGTCCGAGAGCGCAGGTGGCACTTCAGCGAACGCCGGGATGATGGTGCGCACGACGAAGGGGAGGCACACGACGGCCTGCACGCACGGTAGAAGGAACGTTGAACGCCGCCAGGCGAACGGTTCCGACGAGAACCCGAGGAGCACCCCGAGTCCGAGAGCCACCGCCGAAGTAGCGAGCGGCAGGGTGCCCAGCGCACGCATGACACGCCGACCGGTGAGCGAGCAAGAACGCGTCGCGGCGACCGCAACCGCGATGCCGACCGCGATGGCAATCGCAGCAGCAGCGGAAGCGGTGCGAAGGCTGATGACGAGGCTTGTGATCGGTGCGTCGACGAGACCTGATCCGCGGGTCACCTTGGCAAGGGCGCGGAAGTTGTCGAACCCGTACGAGCCGTCCGCCTGTCGAAGCGCTCGCCGGGCCAACGCAACGAGCGGGGTGAGAACGACGCCGACCAAGAGGGTGGCGGCCGCGATCTGAGCCACGAGCGGCATCGCCGCGCGGCGGTCGCGGCTGCGAGTTGATGCAGCGGGTAATTCGTGTCGCAGCGTCCAGACCAGCACGGCCCCGACCACGGCGAACTGGAGCACGGCGAGGGCAGCAGCGCGGTCGAGACGCAGGACCTGGAGCGCTTGGCGGTAGATCTCGACATCGATGGTCGCGTAGCCGGGGCCACCGAGGAGCAAAACCGTCCCGAACGACGTGAGCGTAAGGGTCCCGACGATCGATGCGACGGCGAGGACGTTCGGCCGAAGCTGCCGGAAGGTGATCGTCCGCCACGCCACGAACGGCGAAGCGCCGAGCGTGCGTGCAGCCTCCCACGGAGAGCCGTCAAGACCTTCGGTCGCCATCGTAAGTACGCGTGTCGCCATTCCGAGGTTGAAGAAGGTATGTGCACAGATGATGGCGAACCATCCCTGGCGAAGATCGCCGGGAAGGGTGGCCAGGAACGCGGTGCCGACCACCACGGTCGGAAGCGTGAACGGCGCGGCCGCGAACAACATCGCAGCTCGCCGACCGCGAAATCGGGAACGGCTGAGCACCGCCGAGAGCGGAAGTGCAAGGGTGAGCACCGAAGCGGTGGAGAGCACGGCCTGCCACACCGTGAACCAGGCGATTCGGCGAATCCGGGTGCTCGAAACAACATCGCTCAGCGCCGACCTGCTCAGCCCGTCGATGAGAAGCCGGGCGAACGGCCAGATGACGAAGAGCGCGACGAACGCAACGGCGGCGAGCTGCAACGCGCCGATCTGCGGAAGGGCGCGACGCGCCCGAGCCACGTCTCGCGGCGCGCTCCTCCAGGTCACTCGACACCGTGGCCGGCAGACCCGGCAGTGCCGCCGTTCGAATGGAGGTTCGGCAACGACCTCATGTCACCAGGTTCGTCCACTCGTCGATCCATCGCTCGCGGTTCGCCCCGACCTGTTCGGGTGGGAGTTCGGCGGGGTTGGCCGGAAAGAGCGCGAACGACGTGAATGCCTTGTCGATCCGGGCTTTGGTGTTGGACGGGAGAACGAACATGTTGAGTTGCATGTCCTCCTGCACCTCCGGGCTGACGAGGAAGTCGAGAAGCTCGCGGGCCTCAGCCTGTGCCTTGCCCCGCAGCACGCCGGCGAACTCGACCTGGCGGTAACACGTGTCCTCGATCACCCCGGTGGGTGCCTCGGTCGCAGTCGGGTCCGGTCCGAAGAGGACTGCAGCTGCGGGCGATGTTGCATAGGACACGACCAGGGGCCGGTCACCTTTGCCGCCACCCGCGCTGAACCACGTTTCGTAGGCCTCCGTCCAACCGCTCGTGACCTTCACGTCGTTGGCCTTCAGGCTCTTCCAGTAGTCCTGCCATCCGCCCCTCTGCTTGTCACCGAACCGGGCGACGGTTGCGAGGAGGAAGGCCAAGCCGGGCGACGAGGTGGACGGACTCTGCACGACGAGCATCCCCTTGTACCTCGGGTCGGCGAGATCCTCGAGCTTCGTCGGCGGCTCGACCCCCCGGCGGGCGAGTTCGGCGCGGTCGTAGTTGACGCACACGTCGCCCCGGTCGACCGGAGTGACTTCGTGCTTCGGGACGAGCGCACGCAGGGCCGGATCGAGGTCGTCGGCCAGCTTGGATATGTAGGGCTCGAAGATGCCCTCCGTGATCGCCCGGCTGAGGAACGTCGAGTCGACACCCCACAAGACACCGCTCTCCGGGGTGCCCTTGGTGAGGATCGCGCTGTTGATGAGCTCGCCCGCATCGCCCTGGGTCACGACCTTCACCGGGATTCCGGTGCTCTTCGTGAATCCTTCGATCACCTCTTTGGAGAGGACGAAAGAGTCATACGCGAGGAGCACGATCTCGCGTGGCTTGGCCGGCTTGGCGGTGTCGTTCGACGAGCAACCCGCAATGGCAAGTGCACCTATCAGTGCGGCGGCGGAGGTTCGGGGCAGTTTCATGAGTTGCCTTCCATGGCGTGGGGGCGGACGATGGCTAGGCATCCTCCGGCAACGGAGATGGTCGCGGATGTGTTGAAGAGGACGTTCGAGACGCCTCGTGTCGAGAAGGGTGAAAGGGACTCGTTCCGTAGGGGATAGGTGAGTCCCGTGGTCGTTACGCCAGTTGCCTCGCCTCCTATGGCAAGGAGTGTCACGAGTTCGCCGACGCGGCCGCGGATGGCGACCGTGCGCGCCGGGTGGACGATCTGGACGCACGCGATGCCGAACCAGGCCAACAGTTCGGCGTGGGCGTACTTCGGGGCCGCGAGCAGGGCGAGCTGGGAGAGGAGATGATCGATGCGCTCCCCCACATCGGGGGTGGCGACGATCGTGACGCGTAGCTCCCCGTTGTGTCCGGTCACAGCTCGGTCGAGCGCGAGTTCGAGATCGGTGGCGTCCTTCTCCGGCGAATACGCCTCGACGCTCACCCCGGCCGCGCGGGCACGGTCGAGGTCGACCGGTGCGAGCGAGTCGAAGTCGCCGATCAGCACGGTCGGAGTCAAACCGAGCGCCAGGGCATGGGCGTATCCCCGATCGGCGCAGATCACCTTGTCTGTCGAAGGGAGTAGCGTCCGCAGCGCCTGCGGTGGCCGTGCGCCTCCGCCGATGACGAGGACGTCGGAGCGGCTCTGGGCTCCGTCGCTACTGGCGGGTGCCGTCCCGGGAGGGTCGGTGTCGGGAGGGGCCATCCCGGGAGGGGCCGTGTGAGGGCGGGACGGTTGTGGTGAAGACGCTGGTTCGAGCATGAGCCGATCCCTTTCGCCGGCATTACCCGGATCAGGTTCGCGGGTCGGTGGCGATGCAGCCACCCTCTCAGCCCGATCGATCGAGCTCCCCGTGGGTTGTGACGAAACCATAGCGCGGTCCACACCGCTATGACCGGTGCGAAGCCGAGCGCGGACGAAAGAGGAGCGCGGCACGCAGCGTTACGACCGGTGCGAAACTGCAGGGGTGAAGACGAGGAACCTGATCATCGCCGCCGTGATCACCGGAGCGCTCATCCTCGGGGCATTCATCGTGCAGTTCGCCACCGATCCGCGGTTCCTGGGTGGCTGAGCCGTCCTCCGTCGGGGATTTCGCCGGGGAGTTGACCGTCTTCCTCTTTCCACTCGACGTTCCCGGGCTTGGTGTGGCTCACGTGCGCGTCGTCGCTCCGGCCGAGCCCGGCTCATCACCCGATGCGGTGGGGTTTCGCCCGGTCCGCTGCGCGCCGACATCGGTCGTCATCCTTGCCAACGGCGTCGGATGTCCGCCCGAGCGGCTGCATTGGCTGGCCGTCGAGCTTGCCCGTGGCGGGTTTGCCGCCGTGTCCTACGGCCTGCTCCAGCGCATCGGCCCGAACGTCACGTGGTCGCCCGGCATCGACGTTGCCGCCGCCGCACCCGGTTCCGATGCCATCACCTGTCCCGTGATTGGTCCGATCCTTCAGGCGCTTCACGGCATGGCGGAGTTGGCGTCGCTCGACACTTCCCGGCCGGTGCTGTTCGGCCACTCCGCCGGTGGCTCGGTGGCGTTGACCAGCGCGGGACGCCCCGGACTGGAGGGCGTTGCGGGTGTCGTCGCCTACGGTACCCATCTCGTGGCTTCGTCGACATCGGGCCGACCCGTCGGGTCGATGACCACCACGCTCGCCCCGGCGGTGCTCGTCATCGGCGGTGCGCACGACGGTGTCGTCCAGTCGGCGATCACTGCCGGTCGCTATGGCCCGGGGACGCCGGCGGAGTTGCTCCGGCGCAGCGTCGAAGAGGGTTCTCCGCATTCCGGGTTCGCCGTGGCCGCGCAGTTGCTCGATGCCGGTCACTTCGCCTGTACCGAGGGCTACGACGGACTCGGATCTTCCGGGCATTTCGAGGTCGATCCGACCGCCGTCGACCCGCGTGACCGCGAGCTCATCGGTGCACTTACTGTTTCCTTCGCCCGCGCTGCGCTGGACGGCGACTTCGCTCCCGTGGAAGGTCTGCTCACCTCGCCCCGTGCGAACCTGGTCGGCCGAAAGCTGATCTGAGCGCAGTCCTGTCGCTGGTGCGTTGTTCATTCGGCAACCCGCCGGCAACCCGGCCACCCGCCGGCAACCCGGCCACCCGCCAGCTACCCGGCCGCACCCCATCACCCCGCCGAACGAAGAGAACCCTGGAGGACGAGTTCATGCCGTTGATCAAGCATCCCGATGCCCGCTCGTGGGCGAAGTTCGCCGACGAAGCATCCGAGCTCGCCGGTCTGCTGCGGACCCGTCTTCACAACCAGGAGATGGGATCGATCTCCTATTTCGCTACGATCCGCAAGGACGGCTCGGCCCGGGTCAACCCGGTGAAGGTGTTCGAACACGACGGACGGCTGCATCTCGTCACCGGGCCGACCGCCCCGAAGCACCTCGACCTGCGCCGTGACAACCGCTTCAACGCACACATCTCGGTCGCGCCGAAAGTGATCTCCACGGGTGAGCTGTCGGTGCGCGGCGGTGCCACCCGGGTCGACGATGAAGCCGTCCGCGAGGCGGCGAAGGCCC
>JANPDB010000510.1:0-3997 GCA_031431255.1 Acidimicrobiia bacterium
CCATTGCTTCTGAACAGCCCGTACGCGATGGACGCGGGCGAGGCGTAGATCCAGTGGTCGAAGCTGCACCGCTCGGGATCGGTCGGGTGAGGTCGCATGCGCTGGAGCAGCACAGAATCGACCCCGAAGGTGACCGAGCAGTTCGGGAACAGGTTGTAGTGGTGCGCGTCGGTCAACTGTTCGTCGCGCAGCCGGTCGTAATGGTGGTAACCGCGCGCCGGTCCCTCGACCCGCATCACCTTGTGCAGCGCGGCTCGCACGTCGTATTCGCGGCCGACGAACTCGTCCGGGTCGAGACCCCACATCCGCATCTGCGTCGCCAGCGGTTCGATGAGCCGCGGGCCGTTCTTCTGACGTCGTGATGGAGAAGCGGTCCGCATGATCATGCGGTTGTGGCCCTCGTCGGCCATGTCGAACTGCGTCCACGACACGCCTTCTTCGATGTTGGCCGTGAGCTGGGGGTGCACCGTAAGGAGGTGGTACGACTCGCAGAAGTTGTCCTGGAACACCTTCCAGTTGCACGGAACGTTGACCGTCTGGGCCGAGATGCGTCGCCAGTCGTTCGGCGCCCACGTCTGCCAGTCATCCCAAATCGGTCCGAGGTACTCCCGAAGGGACATGCAACCCGGGTCCATGTTGACGAAGATCCATCCAGCGAAGCTGTCGCAGGGAACCTCGACGAGCCGGACGTCGTCACACGGGTTCGATGGGAAGTCGTCGGCGTCCTGCACCGCCACGAGCGTGCCGTCACGCCCGTAGGTCCACGAGTGATACGGGCACACGATGTTGCGCACGGCCATATTCGGTGCAAAGACGAGCCGGGAACCGCGATGCTGACAGACGTTGTAGAAGGCCTTGATCGTGCCGTCGTCCTGCCGCACCATCAGGAAGGACTCGGGACCGAGCTCTTCCATCTGCACGTCGCCTGGGTTCGGGATCTCTGCCTCGCGTCCGAGGAGTTGCCACGTCTTGGTGAAGATGGCGTCCCACTCGGCTGCGGCGAAGCTCGGGTCGGTGTACCGCGTCCCGTCCAACGGGTGAGGCGGCACGTCGGGCTGATCCCATCGCTCCGCCGGAAGGCTGCGCCAGTCGGTCACGTCAATGGTCACGGTCAACCTCCGATCAACCACCTGAGCGGCGGCTCGACGAGGACACCGTAGCTTCTCGAGCGATGCTCGAGCCCGCGACCTTGCCATCCCTTCGGATGTCGGCGAGCCATCGCACCAGGCGTGCGCGCCGGAACGTTCACGCGCGGCGGTATCCGATGCTGCTACCGACGTCGATTGCCTTTTCCAGCGATTCGTCCCGTCCGTAACGAAGCCCGTCCATGTCGACGCCGACCGAGCTCTTACCGCCGTTGGCGTAGCGCGCGAGCACACCGTCGACGATGCAGACGGACTTCCAGTAATTGAAGGCGACATAGAAGTCCAAGTCACGAAGATCGACACCCGTACGGGTCGCGTACCGTTCGAGCAACTCGCCATCGGTCGGATAGCCGGGGACGAGCGACGGCTTCGGGCCCCGGCGACTCTGCTCGCCGCGCTTGCCCCAGAGATTGATCGAGTACGCGAGATCGGCAAGCGGGTCGCCAAGCGTCGCGACCTCCCAGTCGATCACCGCGGCGACCCGTCCCTCGGTTGTGGAGAGCACGTTGTGCAGGCCGTAGTCGCCGTGAGCGATGCGGGCCGGACCCTGGGGCGGGACGTTGTCGGCCAGGAAGTCGTGGAGTCGCTCTACGTCGGGACGCTCGCAGGTCATCGACGCGTCCCACGACGCCTTCCACCGCCGGAGCTGCCGCTCGATGTAGCCATCGGGACGACCAAGTCTGCCCAGCCCAACTTCGGTCGGGTCGATCGCGTGAAGATCGGCGAGCACGTCGATAAACTGGAAGCCGTGCGCGCGTCGACGATCCTGCGGGACCGTCGCGAGGGCCTGCTCCGCGTTGTAGAGCGACACTCCCGGAACGGAGCGCATTGCGTAGAACACCGCTCCGGTGACCGAGTTGTCTTCGCACAATGCAAGCGGCTCGGGGACCGGCACTCCTGTTGTCCATAGCGCCTTCATGATGGTGAATTCACGAGCCATGTCATGAGCGCTTGGGAGTAACTCGCCCAGCGGAGGACGGCGCAGCACGATCGTCGCACCGTTGCCATCGCGAACTCTGAACGTGAAGTTCGAGTGCCCGCCCTCGAGCTTCTCCCACCGCAATGGCTCGGTCAGCCATTCGACATGAGCACGGAGCCAGGGGATGACTCGATCGAGATCGAACACCGCCGAGGCATCGTCGGCCGGGCCGGGCTCAGGAGCGGAATGACCTTGCACTCGATACCTTCAGTCTCAAAGTGACTCGGAGGCGGCCCGACGAGCAGTGACGTTAGGGGTGTTTCTCGACGGCACCGCCAAGTCCCACCTGCGACTTCGGTCTCATCAACCGGGACCCGCCATGCCGACGATGTCCAGTTGGTACCGAGGCCACACCCCTGGCCGCTTCGTCGCCCTCCTCGACGCGACGCGCGCCGGAAAGCCGGTTCGGATCCGTGCGACGGTCGAGCTCCGGGGCAACCCCTGTCGTCTCGTCGCCTGGGTCATCATTCCGACCCCGTAGGCGACGTTCGTCGAACGGGCGAACCGGGGTCAGTCTCGCGTTGGACCCTCAGACCTGACGGCCCATGAAGGCAGCCATGCGATCGGCCATCGGCGCATCGGCAGAAGCTGGCTTCTCCGCGTCGTACATCCCGGGCGTACGGAGGTCGGCGGTGATGTAGCCGTGGAGGTCGGCGAGCATCGCTTCGGCCATGGCGGGTGCGATGTCCGTGCTCTGACCGCTGCCCTTCGCGATGTCCCACGCGTGACCGAAGAAGTCTTGCGTGAAGAGTGTGGCGACTTCGGCTCCCTGGTACTCGCCGAACGGCATCTTCACTGTGCGACCGAGCACAGACGGATCAGCGTTGAACGCGGCGAGCGCCTCGTCGGCAGCCGCCCGGAAGACACCGGCCGGGTCGGCCCCGCCGAGATCGCCCGCCAGCGGGCCGAGGTCGATCTCGTGCCCGCTCACGCACGCGCTGATCACCATCGCGCCCCCGATGACGTGATTCGCCACCGCGCGGACATCCCACTCACTGCACGGCGACTGCGATGACCACCGATCAGCGGGCACGTGGGCGATGATTCCGTGCGCGATGTCGGCGGCCGCTGCGAGCTTCTCGATCGGGTCCATGCCTGCTCCTTGCCGGGCGGGGCGAAGTGCCCTGCTGTCGACGCACCGGACGCTACCCCTTCGACCGCTCGAGCGCCGCGGTGGGCTGAATGCGTCTTCGCCGAGGGGCGCGATGGGAATTCCCCGCGAAATGCAATCCAACGGGCATTCAGCGGCGAACCAGTAGGCATGACTGCTCGACGATTTCGACGTTTCGGTTGGCAACACGGCGCGGCAGCGGTAGGGCTGCTCGCCATCAGTTCGACCGCTTGGGTTATCAGTCACGGAAGCGACAAGCCGAGCTACGGCGGAAAGCCGTCGAAGAGCCTCAGCTTCACGCTCCCGAGCGGCGAGCCTGATGCCGCGGACGCTGCGCGCACTGGGGACGTCGCCAGAGCCCTGACGGGAGCGAGCACAGTCCCGATCAAAGGGCTCGACACCGCACCACTTCCGACGTCACTTGCCGGTTCGGCACAGGCGTTTCTCGATGCCGTAGTCGAAGGCGACGCGTCCACGGCGTTTCCTCTGCTGGCCAAGAAAGACCGGAACTTCTTCGGATCACCGGAGCAGTTCGGCGCCAGCCTATCTCGGGCGGCGCCCTGGTTGAATGCCCAATTCACCACAACAGGGTCGACGGTCGTGGCGACCGTGAAGCGAACACCGGAGCTCGACGATGCGCTCGGCCTCATCACCGCCGACTCCACCGTCACGCTGTCGGCAGTCGAAGAATCCGGTGTCTGGCACATCGACTGGAGAAATCGCATCGCTTCTGCCGAGCCGACACTCAGCGACGCTCGTGCT
>JANPDB010000511.1:0-1750 GCA_031431255.1 Acidimicrobiia bacterium
CCCGCTCCCCGAGGCCCAGGCCTACGCCGAGCTCATGCTCCAGGAGCTGCGCAAGGTGATCCCGTCGTTCCTGACCCGACTTGACCGACCTGAGCGCGGCGGAGCCTGGGTCGACTATCTGGCGACCTCACGCGAGGACACTGCTCTTGTGGCGTCGGAGCTCTTCGCCGTCGAGCTCGACGATGCGCTGGACGAGACGGCACCCCCGCAGGTGCAGCTCGTCGATTTCGACCCCGACGGCGAGGACAAGGTCATCGCCGCCATGGTCTACGAATCCGTCGACATCCCCGAATGGCGGATTTACGAACGCGTCCGCACGATGTCGGCCGAGGACAAGGCCCGGATCGTTGCGGCCTACGTCGGTGAACGCCTCAATCGTCGCCACAAGCCCGGTCGGGCGTTCGAGCGGACCGACTACCGCTTCGACGTCCTCTCGGACTACGGCGCGTTCCGTGACCTGCAGCGACACCGGATGCTCACCATCGAGTGGCAGCCGCTCAGCCCGGCCCACGGCTACGTGCTGCCCTCCCTCGTCGCCGAGGCAGGGGAGCGCCCACGTTTCGAGGCCGCCATGGAGCGGTCGGCCGAACTCTTCGACGCCATGGTCGACCGTTTCTCCCATCAGGCGAGCTACGCCGTTGCGCTCGCGTACCGGATCCGTTACGTCATGCAGTTCAACGCCCGCGAAGCGATGCACATGCTCGAGCTCCGCTCCAGCCCCCAGGGCCACCCCGAGTATCGCCGGGTGGCGCAGTCGATGCACCGGCTCATCGCCGAGCAGGCCGGCCACAAGATCCTGGCGGACAGCTTCTGCTTCGTCGACCACAGCGACATCGAGCTCGAACGGCTGGAGTCGGAGCGCCGCGCCGAGCAGCGCCGCCAGGCTCGAACCTGACACTCTCTGGCCACCGGCTCGGGGCCGGCCGGCGCCGCCGATTCGACGGTCCGTTACCTCAGATGGACCCGCCAGTGCCGCAGATAGGGCCTCTGGTGCCGCACATCGTCGAAAAGCGGCCCGTTCGCGTCCGGAATCGGGCGATGTGCGGCAGGGACCGGCTGATGTGCGGCGGGGACCGGCGGGCGGCCGCGGATTGTCACCGCCATTCCGTAGGGTGGGCGGGGTGAAGATCGTGGCCATCGGCGATGCCCACCTGGGCCGAAGCGCCACCACCGCCGTTGCGCCCGACGGCGTGAATCAGCGGGAGCGTGATTTCGAGCTGTCGTTCGAAGCCTCGGTCAACGATGCGCTCGCCCTCTCGCCCGACGTGTTCGTCTGGCTCGGCGACGTCTTCGACCATCCCCGGCCGAGCTACCGCAGCTTCCGCGTCGTCATGGCTGCGCTCTCACGCATCCGTGCCCACGGGGTCCCGCTCGTAGCGATCAGCGGGAATCACGACACGCCACGCCTGCCCGGTGCGGGGAACCCCTATGCGGTGTTGGCCGACGCGTTCCCCGAGTTCCGGTTCGCCTATCAGATGCGCTACGAGGCGATCGATCTGCCCGGTCTGCGCATCCACGCCGTGCCGCAGGCGCGGACCGCCGAGTCGGCGGTCGAGGCACTGCGCGAGGCCGGACGCTCCCGGTCGGCCGACCGGGTCAACGTGCTGCTCACCCATCCACTCGTCCACTCCGTCGAGCGCAAATACGCCGACGTGAACGAGATCGAGGTCGACGACGCCGAGCTGCAGTCCGACCTCGTCCTGCTCGGTCACTATCACATCCACACCACCGTCCGACCGGGGGTCTGGTA
>JANPDB010000512.1:0-2256 GCA_031431255.1 Acidimicrobiia bacterium
ACTTCGCCGCTCTTTGCGCGTGAACGATTGATCGGTCACCGGCAGGTCACTGACGCGCACCTTCTGTGCATCAGTCGACAGAATCAGGGCTCGTTGGCGACCTTCGATCGCGGCGTGCAAGTTCTCGCCAGGGGCCTGGCCAACGCCGACGTGACGCTGATCGAGAGCATCGACCGAGGTCGTTCGACGAGTTGACGGGTACAGGTTCGCCGCACCGTCGTCACCGTTGAAACAAAGCGACCTCGACAATGGCCCGATCGCTGGAGCAGCGAAGGGACCATCGTCGAGGGCATCAATGAGTTATGCGCCGTAACCGGAGAAGGGTTCGGCCAGGTACGGGAACACCGTTCCGAGTGGCTTGTCGTTCGCATTCACACCGTCACCGACCGCATTGTTCGGGAAGATGTTGAAATCAGACGAGAAGGCTGTTGCTCCGGCGATGACTTGGAACGCCACGTCGATCACGTCGTCGGTGAGCAAGCGCCCATTCGGGAATCCGCTTGCCGTCGTCGTGTTGAGGCGCAGCATCTCCGCCGGCTTCACGTTGGCCGGCTTGTTCACGCCCGGAATCCCGGTGAGGAAGATGGTCGCAAGATCTTCTCGACCACCCAGGCCGAGTCCGGCCGAAACCGTCGTCGGCACGTTCACGCCCGGATACAGGAACGGAATCAGCTTTCCGAGCTCCGGCTCGAGAACGCTCTTCGCGAACTGGGCGTCCTTGCTCGGGGGTGAGCTGTTGAACAGATCCTTCTGTCCGATCGGAATGATCGCTTCGTTCACGAGCGGCTGACCGAGACGGGCGATCTGCTGCCACTTGCCGTCGTCGCCTTTTCCGCGCTCGTTCTCGCTGCGACGCGATGTGGTGGCCCATACGCCGATGACGGGATCGCCGGCGGTGAGCCGACTCGTCGGAATCTGCAGCGCAATGGTGTGGACGTTGAACCCGGCGAGATAATCCCGGCCTGTCGCTGTCGGCAACTTGATGAGGTGCGCTTGGTTGAGCGGGCGAAGACCGCCGAGATCGAAGATCGACCCGAGGTCAGCGAAGAACGCGTCGTCACGGGGGCCGGCGAAGGTCGTGATCCCGTTCGACGCGGGGCGGACGGCGGCAAGCGAAAGGGACTCGTAGTTCGGCATCGAGCGCGGACCGACGTTCGCCGGTGCGACCGGAACGTCTGATGCGAGCATCGTTCGCCGACCGTTGCGAATCTCGCGCAGCGTGTAGGTCTGATGCACGTTGAGATCGGCATCGTCGAGCGATTCGACCTGTCCGGTGTTGTAGAGGAACGAGTTCGGATTCGTGTTCGTCGTCTTGAAGCGCAACTGATAGGTGACGTCTTCAACGGCGTCGCCGTTATTGTCGACCTTCAGTTCGTAGAGAACATCGTCACCGAACTTGTGGAAGTTCGGCCCGCCGCCCGGGAGTTCGAACGGGTTCACGTTCATGATGAGCGTCGTCGTGTCGGGTCGATCCGGACTCACGAATGCGTACACATCCGTGATGTCGGCAACCGGATCTTCGGTGATGCCGGGAGCTTCGCGGTGACTCGAAGCCATGATCGGGCCTGTCGATGCGACGGCCATGACGGCCGCCAGCCCTGCGGTAAGCAACGCAGTTCTGCGTCGATTCGTGTTCATTGGGTTTCCTCTCAATGCATGTTTGGGGGGACAGCGATGAAGAATGGATTCATCGCCTGGTGTTGTCGGAGCGCGAGACATCACGCTCCGACTCGCCCGTGAAGGACGGGAGACAGGGACTTCGGATCGTCGGCCCAAGGCCTACGAGGAGGGAACCTCAAAAGGCGTTTCCGGACGATCGAGACCGACGACGACCCAGCGGTCGCCGATCGGCGCCACGACAACTCGCATATCGATAGGTGCGCGTAGGGTCACGACGCGACCCCAGCGGAGCACGTCGCCGCCGAACGCATCGATGAACAGTCCCGGATCGTCGAGTTCCTCCAGCGATGCCACGTCGCCAACAGACACCGCGCCCTTGGCCCCGCACAATGCCGGAGCAAAGCCCGCCACGCCGGTTAGCCCCGTTGCTTGTTCAAGGTCGGCCACCGGCCGGCACGCTTGGCGCGCCTGGGCCCAGCGCAGCACGTCACCGGTAGCACGAGCGTCGCTGAGTGTCGGCTCGGCAGAAGCGATGCGATTTCTCCAGTCGATGTGCCAGACACCGGATTCTTCGACTGCCGACAGCGTGACGGTGGAGTCGGCGGTGATGAGGCCGAGCGCATCGTCGAGCTCCGG
>JANPDB010000513.1:0-6269 GCA_031431255.1 Acidimicrobiia bacterium
TAATGGATGTCGTCGTCGGCCTCCATGAACGAGATGCCGTCTCTCATCGACTGCGGACAACGAAGAACGATGCCATCACCGACGTCGGCCGAGGAGAAGTAGTCCGTCAGCGGCCAGTCATCTCGGGCGACCAGGTAGCGCTTGATGTCGGCGCGTCCGGTGAGCTGTCCCTCGACCACGCCGAAACCGAGGAACTCCACGGGTTTGCCCAGTGCGCAGCCGGTGGCGCGGCCGGTGACGGCTCCGTGGAGCCGGTCGACGAGCTCGGCTTCGTCGGGCATCCAGTTGAGGTCACGGGGTCCGGTTGGGCGCAGCCGGCGGATGGCGTCGAGCTCATCGGGCTCGCGGGCGGCGAGGACAGGGTCGGCCGGAAGGGCCGCGAGCTCGTCATACAACCCCCAGACCACGGTCTCGTTCCAGGCATCGGCCACCGGATCGAGAGCATCGATCCGGGACTGCAGGGATCGGGGGATCTCGACACCTTCGTCCCGCCGCTGGATCATCTCCTCACGAAGGAGCCTGTACGGGGTCGTCCAGAGCGTCATCGCAGCATCCTCCGGTCAGGCGAGCGGACCGCCAGGGTACGACACCGTTCCGTGCGCGCAAGAGGCAAATCGTGGCTGTCCAGCGCGAAAACAGGAGATGTCTGCAATACTCTTGCCCCGCTCGGACGCATTCGGACCAGAGCCAGCATCCATACAGGGGGAACCACCATGAAGCGCATTTGGACCGCTCTCGCGGCCGGCACCGTGCTGAGCGCATCGCTCGCCGTGCCGTTCGCCAACGCCGCATCGGCACCGAAGGTGGGCAGCGCATGCGCCCGCAAGCAGGTCAACAAGACCGTGGGCACCCTCGTGTGCAAGAAGGAAGGGGGCAAGTACGTCTACCGTGCCGTGGAAGTCACCGCAGTGACCGTCGCCCCTGTCGCCGCCTCCGGCGCCTCGAACGAAGGCGCTGTGGCCGACGACCTGAAGGGCACCAAGATCACGTTCTTCCACTGGCGCGCCGAGGACAAGGACGTGCTCACCGGCATCATCAAGGATTTCACCGCCAAGACGGGCATCGAGGTCGAGCAGTCGATCAAACCCTCGAACGATTACCAGTCCCAGGCGTTGCAGGACATCCTCGACGGTAAGCCGGCCGACGTGTTCACCGCCTTCCGTGGAGCACAGTTCTTCAACATGGCGAAGGCCAACGGCGGGAGCGTCTGGCTCGACCTGAGCAACCAGCCGTTCGTGAAGAACTACAACAAGAACCTGATCCTCCCCGGACAGTTCGAAGGCAAGCAGCTCGGACTTCCGTATCAGCTTGTCTTCAACATGCCGGTCGTCAACATGGACCTGCTGAAGTCGCTGAACCTCACCCTGCCCGGCAACATCAACGACCTCCAGCGGTTCTGCCAGACGGTCAAGGCCAAGGGCGTCACTCCGATCGCCTGGCCGGGAGCGTCGCGTGGCAACGCCGGGCAGTTGTCGATGAACGGCCTCGTGATGAACGCCTTCCCGACCGATGACGCGTTCGCCAAGATTGACACGGGTGCCGCCAAGGTGACCGACTTCTGGATGGTCAAAGCCCTTCAGGACTTCAAAGACCTCGCCGCCGACTGCTTCGGGGACAACCCGCTTGCGGTGAATGACAATGGTGCGCTCGCCGACTTCGCCACCGGCAAAGCGCTCATGCTCGCCACCGGAACCTTCTCGATGGGCCCGGCGCTCAGGCTCAACCCCGCCCTGAAGTTCGGCCTCTACGTGCCGATCACCACGCCGGTCGGCCAGACCCCGAAGTGGGAAGGCATCTACAACGCCACGTTCATCGTCGGAGTGAATGCCCGCCAGAAGGACGCCAAGAAGCAGGCTGCGGCGATCAAGTTCGTCGACTTCTTGAGCCAGAAGGAGAACGCCGCGAAGTACGCCAACGGCACCTCTCAGCACTCGACCGTCCTTGGCGTTCCGTACACGACGAACGAGTTGAAGGACACGGGCGTGTGGGCCGACAAGCGGGTCTTCCTCGCACCGCGGTTCCAGTACCTGAACCTTGATGTTCGCAATGCCGTTGAGGACGCCTTCTTCGCCGTCGTCGGGGGCAAGGACGCCAAGGCTGCCGCTGAAGCCGCCCAGGCAGTCATCGACCAGAAGCTCGGCAAGTAGCTAGACGGCGACGGTCCGAAAGGACATCGTAGGAATGCAGACGATCACTCGGGCGCGGCGGCGCCCATTGATCGCGCGCAAACCGCTCTATCTGTTCGCGGTTCCCTCCGTAGGGATGTACGGGCTGTTCTTCGCATGGCCGACGTTTCAGGCGTTGTATTACTCGTTCTTCAACTGGGAAGGACCGGGAACCTCTCCGGCCTACGTCGGCATCGAGAATTACAAGACGAAGTTCTTCGACGACACCACGTTCCACAACAGCGTGTGGGTCAGCCTGAAGTTCATGATGCTCGTCGTCATCTTCCAGACACTCATCGGCCTCGGCTACTCGGTGATGCTCGTGCGCAACAACCGCACGACGGTGTTCCTTCGAGCGCTCTACTTCCTGCCGACGATCATCGCGTCGGCGGCCGTCGGGTTCATCTGGAACTTCGTCTACGACCCGTCCGGTGGTCTCGTCACCACGGTGCTCAAGGCCCTTGGCACTGACTATCGGCCGGCGCTCCTGGGGAGCCCGAAAACGGCGATCTTCTTCCTCGCGCTCGTACAGATTTGGTTCCACGCAGGCCAGATGATGGTCGTCTTCGTTGCCGGCCTTCAGCAGATTCCCCGCGATTACATGGAAGCTGCGTCCATCGACGGAGCCACGCGGGGCCAGACGTTCCGCAAGGTCACGTGGCCACTGCTCGCGCCCGCCACCGGGATCGTGGTCGCTTACACCACGCTCCAGTCGTTCCGGGTGTTCGACCTGGTCTACGTGATGACCGAAGGCGGCCCATTGAACTCGACGCGAGTGCTCGGCTTCCACATCTACCGCACCGCGTTCGAAGCGTTCAGCTTCGGCGAGGCGGCGACCGAATCGGTGCTCTTCATGGCGCTGATCCTGAGCGTGACGTTCTTCCTACGACGAGCCCTGCGGCTCACCAATGCCGACGTGCGGGCGGATCACTCATGAACCCGATCACCGGTCGTCGCATCGGCAGCCGCATGCTGCTCGTCTTCTATGCGTTGCTCGTGTCCATACCCATCGCCGTGGTGGTGTTCGGGTCGTTCAAGACGCAGCGTCAGATCATCACCGACCCGATCGGCCCCCCGGGCCGGCCGAACGTCAACGGGTACCGCGAGGTTCTCGACATCAACATTCTGCGCTCGATGCGTAACAGCGTGGTAGTGGTTGGCTTCTCCGTTTCGCTGACGCTTCTCTTCGCGTCGTGGACGGCGTTTGCGATCACCCGTCTCGGTGGTTGGCGGGCCAAGGTGCTCTTCGGGTTCTTCACCATCGGCATGGCCGTGCCAGCACAGGTGAACGGCATCCAGCAGTATGCGCTCTTCAAGGATCTCGGTCTCACCAATTCACTCCACGGACTGGTCATGGTGAACATGGCGGTGACCATGCCGGTAGCCGTGTTCATCCTCACGGGCTTCATGCGGACCCTGCCGAAGGAACTCTTCGAGGCCGCCGTCGTCGACGGTGCAGGACCATGGAAGCTCTATCGCCGAGTCGTGATCCCGCTGTCGGGTCCATCCCTCGCCGCCGTTGCCATCTTCCTTCTCGTCGGGCACTGGAACGACCTGTACTACCCGCTGCTCTTCATCACCGATGAGAGCAAGTGGACGATTCCCCGCACGTTGGCTTCGCTGCGCGGTGAGTTCAGCACCGACTACTCGGCGCTCTTTGCCGGCGTCGTGATGGCCAGCGCACCTATGGTGGCGGCCTACGTGTTCCTGCAGCGATGGTTCGTGGCCGGGCTGACCAGCGGCGCCGTCAAGGGCTGAACGCCCACCGGTGTCAGCGTGTGCGGAATCGGCGCGGTGACACTACCCCGGCGGCCCTACGCTCGTTGCCGTGACTAACGCTTCCGGACGACTCGGTCCTGACCAACGGGAGGCCGGGCTGCGCCGGGCCCAGGAGGAGACCTTCGACATCGTCGTGATCGGCGGTGGTGTGACCGGCGCCGGCGTCGCTCTCGACGCCGCGTCGCGTGGACTCAGCGTCTGCCTTGTCGAGAAGCGCGACTTCGCCTCGGGAACGTCGAGCCGCTCCTCGAAGCTCGTCCACGGTGGACTCCGTTATCTCGAGCAGTTCAACTTCGCGCTCGTCCGGGAAGCGCTACGCGAGCGTCGAACCCTCATCGAGACGGTGGCGCCGCATCTCGTCCGGCCGGCGCCCTTCCTCCTTCCGTTGCGCAAGCACTACGAACGTCCTTACATCGGAGCGGGTGTGCTCCTCTACGACATCCTTGCTGGACGCAAGGCCGCCGTGCCGCACCATCGACATCTGTCGCACCGCGCCTGTCTCGAACTCGTGCCGTCACTCGATCCGACCGCTTTGGTCGGCGGGATCAGCTACTACGACGCCCAGATCGACGACGCCCGACACACCGTCGTCGTTGCCCGTACCGCCGCCTCCTACGGGGCAGTGTGCCTGGCCGGCCTCGCCGTCGAGAAGATCGTCGTCGAGAACGGCCGTGCGGTCGGCGTGCTCGTGACCGACCGGGAGACCGAGGCGGACGATTCCTTCGTCGTCAGAGGCCGTTGCATCGTGAACGCGACGGGGGTGTGGACGTCGGATCTCGAGCGATCCGCCGGCGTGACCAAGCCGCTCAACGTGCGGGCATCGAAGGGCATCCACGTCCTCGTGCCGCGAGATCGCGTCCGATCCGGAACGGCGATGATCCTGCGCACCGAGAAGTCGGTTTTGTTCCTCATTCCCTGGGGCGACCGGTGGATCATCGGCACGACCGACACCGACTGGAACTACGACCTCGACCATCCGTCGGCGAGCGCCAGCGACGTCCGTTACGTGCTCAAGTGGGCGAACTCGGTGTTGAAGGAGCCGCTCACCGAGGCTGACGTCGTCGGGGTCTACGCCGGCCTGCGTCCGCTGATCTCCGGTGGCGAATCGGCGACCACGCAGCTGAGCCGGGAGCACGCGATCAACCACGCCATGCCCGGGCTCGTGAGCATCGCCGGAGGCAAGTACACGACGTATCGCCTGATGGGTCGCGACGCGGTCGACGCAGCAGCCGTCGAGCTCGGACGGACCCTGCCGCCGAGTCCAACCCACGAAATCGGTCTGCTCGGCGCGGCCGGCCATGACACAGCTCTGGTCACGTTGGCCAAGCACCGGGGTGCCGCGTTCATCGCCCCTGATGTGCTCGCCCATCTCGTCGCCCGCTACGGGTCGATCGCGTCAGAAGTGCTTGACGTGATCGCCGACGATCCCTCTCTCGCCGCGCCGCTGCCGGGAGCTGACCGCGGTGCCGAAGCACAGCCCGCGCCCGACGCCGACCTGTTCGACACCGGACACCGGGCGCTCACGACCGGGGGTCGGTACCTTCTCGCGGAGGCCGTCCACGCGACCACCCACGAAGGGGCCCGTCACGTCGACGACGTGCTGACTCGGCGCACGCGCCTTTCGATCGAGGTCGACGACCGCGGTGTCGCCGCCGCGCCCGTGGTGGCCAAGGCGATGGGAAAGGTGCTCGGTTGGGACGAGGCAACCGTTGCCCGACAGACCGACCACTACCTGGCGCGCATCGACGCCGAGCGTCTGGCGCAAAGCAAGGAAGACGATGCTGGCGCCGATTCGGCGCGTCGGCCGATCCGCGACCTGAGGCTCCTGTCGGGTCACGCGTAGTGCCTGCCGCGGCCCCGAAAGGGGCGGCTCCAGCGGAGTTGTTGTGGAACCACTCGCCGTGATCTAGCGTTATCGGCGCAAGGGGGTGCGGGTATTCCGTCGGCTCACACCCCCTTGCGCTTTCGCGTTCGAGCCGAGTGGGGCGCCGGACGGCGACGTGCGCCGCCTACGGTTCGTCGCCGACGCGGACCGGCCGGCCCGGATCGGCTGCCCAGTCCGACCACGATCCGGGATAGAGCCGACCGGCTGGAAGATGGGCGAGCTTCAGGGCGAGGAGGTTGTGACACGCGGTGATGCCCGAGCCGCAGTGGCAGACCGCCGGCCGATCGTGGCGGACACCGAGGGACGTGAAGCGCTCCCGGAGTTCGTTCACCGGCCGGAAGCGACCGGTGTCCTCGTCGAGGTTCTCGGTCCAGGGCGCCGAAACCGCTCCCGGAATGTGGCCGAGCCGCTTGTCGATCGGATTCGGTTCGCCGCGGTAG
>JANPDB010000514.1:0-2078 GCA_031431255.1 Acidimicrobiia bacterium
CGGGAGCATGTCGTCGTCACGGAGCGCCTCGACGATGTCGAGGCGACGCGGCGTGCTGATCGCCGACCCTCGTCCGCCTCGCGAACCCGGCATCGTCGCCTCGTGTTCGAGGCGCTGTGCTCGCGGATTGGGCCGACCGTCAACGAACGTCGGGAACATTGTCACGGTGCCGTCGCGTGTGCCGGCGAGATAGAGCTGGCGGAGCTCGATCGGGCGTTCCTCGTGGATAACAGCTTCGGTCCTTCCTCGCACCGACGTCACCCACGAAGCCAACTCGTTGGCATTCGACACGGTGGCCGACAGACACACCAGATCGACCTCGGGCGGCGTGTGGATGATGACCTCCTCCCACACCGGGCCCCGGTAGGCGTCCTGGAGGTAATGCACTTCGTCGAGCACGACGTAGCGAAGCCCGGCCAACGTCGGCGAGTTCGCGTAGAGCATGTTGCGCAACACTTCGGTCGTCATGATCAAGATCGGCGCAGTGGCGTTGATCGACGTGTCACCGGTCAGCAAACCGACGTTGGCATTGCCGTGCTGCGCCACGAAGTCGGCGTACTTCTGATTGGACAGGGCCTTGATCGGCGCGGTGTAGAAGGCCTTGGATCCCTCGTGGAGCGCGCAATGCACGGCGTACTCGGCAACGATCGTCTTGCCCGATCCCGTGGGCGCGGCGACAACAACGGACGAGCCGCGATCGACGGCATCGAGCGCCTCGATCTGGAACTCGTCGAGTCGGAAGGGCAGCCGGGCCTCGAACGCAGTTCGGGCCGAGGATGCCGACAACGACGGTGCGGTTGATGGCGTCGGAACCCCGGGGTCGGAGGTTCGCTCCTCCGTGGTGTGCTCCGTCATTTCTTCAGGAGTTTTCCGACCCCGATCGCGCCGAAATAGAAAATGACCATGGGGCCGGCCATGCCGAACAGGGTGAACGGGTCCTGGCTCGGCGTGATGACCGCGGCGATCACGAAGATGATGACGATGGCGTAGCGCCACGCTCGCAGCAGTCGGCCGGGCGTCACGGCGCCGATGAGTTGCAGGAACACGAGCACGACCGGAAAAAGGAACGCGAAGCCGAATGCGAGCACGATGAGGGTGAGCAGGTTGACGAATTTGTCCTGGGTGAACGCCGGATCCTGGCCGGGCCCGGCGATTTCGACCAAGAAGGCGAGACCGGCCGGAAGGGTGATCAGCGCGACCGCCGCACCGAGCAGAAAGAGGAAGACGCTCGACAGCAAAAAGGGGATCGCGTACTTCTTCTCGGTCGCCTTCAGGCCGGGGGCGATGAAGCGCCAGCCTTGCCAGATCCATACCGGTGATGCGCCGAACAGGCCGATGTAGGACGACAGGGTCAGACGGATGCCGAATCCGTCGAGCGGACCGAGCGTGATGAACTTCCGTGTCGGTTCATCCACCGCATCGCGGTAATAGTCGAGAATCCACAGCTGTACCCGGCCGTATTGGGTGAATGCGACGATCGACACGATGACGATGGCCAGCGCGGCACGGAAGAGACGCGTGCGGAGTTCGGTGAGATGCCCGACGAGCGTCATCCGCCCGTCGGACTCCGCGGGGTTCGCCGTGGTCACCGTCCCGGACCAAACTCGTCGTCGACGGACAACGCCGGCGCGGGAACATCGACGCCGATCGGACTGATGTTCACGTCACCGACGAATACGCCGTCCGGTGCCGGTATGGACGTGTCGCCGACCGGTGTCACTGCATCGGTGGACGCGGCGTCGGGCTTCGAGCCGAGGGTGCCGACTGCGGTGGTACCGACTGCGGTCGTGCCGACCGACGAGATCGCCGACGCAACCTCGTTGCGGATGGCCCTGGGTACGTCGAGTGCGTCTCTGACCTGGTTGACGGTTTCCCGGACGCCCTCGACGTTCATCGCCTCTCGAAGGTCCTCCTGGACGCCGCTCGACATGCGCCGGAACTCCGCCAGAGCCCGGCCGATCTGGCGGCCTGCCCCGGGAAGGCGGCTCGGTCCGAGAACGAGCAGAGCGATCATGAGGATGACGAGGATCTCGCCGCCTCCAAGGTTCAACACGCCTCAGAGCATACCCGGGGGTCCG
>JANPDB010000515.1:0-2521 GCA_031431255.1 Acidimicrobiia bacterium
GTCCGCTGACGCCAACGGAGACGTCACCTACCGATCGAAGCCGTACTTCACCCTGGACGGTGATCGGCTCGAGTTGTGCAACGTGCCGGTGCCGAAACGGACTTGGACCGAGGAAACGGTGGGCGACGAACACCGTGCACATGTTCTGCGCTTCGGGGACGAGTACGCAGCTCTCAAGGAGGCGCCGCAATGGCTTGCCGGTCTGCCCGGTCGACTGTCGCCCGATGGGTCGGCGCGCCAGCTGGCAAGAGCGTTGCGCCAGCGCTTGTCGGGTGGCCGCATGCATCCGCTACCGGAGTACGACCGGGCCGACAACGACGAGTGGCAGCTTCTCCGAGCGATCCTCATAGCGTGGATCGCGAGAAGCAGCGTGCCCGTGGTGATCCTGCTCCTCCCGCATGAGACCGCATTGACGGGTGCAAGCGACCCGACGAACTACCAGCAGCGATTCGCCGAGTTGTCGCGCGACACCGGGTGCGAAGTGGTCGATGCCCTACCTCGGTTGGCGTCGAACGACACGCAGCCGTCGAGGTTCTGGTCGGCATCGTCCGGCCACCTTTCAGAGGCAGGCCACGAAGCGATTGCCGTCCTGCTCGCACCACTCGTCAGGGCCCGGATGCCGCGCCCGCCAAAAAGAGCTCCCGGCCAGACCACCTGACAACGTACGTCAGCGTCCAACGCTTCCAACAGGTGGTGGGACGCCCACGACGTGCGCAGGGCCGGCGCCGGCACAAGACGCTGCGCCACCCCACGAACGGGCCGACGAAGTACGACCACGCCAGCTTCCAAGGCAACGACGACCCGACCCTTCGGCTCGTCCTCTTCACCCCGACCTCATGGTCGCGTCGGGTCGGTGGCGCTCGACGAGTTCCAGCGCGGTGGCGACGCTGTTGTTCTCGCCGTCAAGTCGGTCGTTGATCGTCGAAGGGAGCGTGGCCAGTTCGCACTTGCCGGTTCGACCCGCTTCCTGTCGGTGCCGCAACTCTCGGAGTCTCTTGCGGGCCGGGCGGAGATCTTGGACCTGTGGCCGTCATCCTCTCGGACACGGGTCTGGCATGTGCCTTGTTGGGTCGCAATGCCGAAGGGCTCGGCTCGCCGACCAGCGCGTTGACGGGGCCGATGCTCGAGTCGTTTGTGGCGATGGAGCTCGTCAAGCAGCGAGGCTGGTCAAGCCAACAGCCGACTATCCGTCATTGGCGCGATCGCAACGGAGCCGAGATCGACTTGATCGTGGAGGGTGACGACGGAAGTGTTGCTGGCGTTGAGGTGAAGGCATCGGCGACAGTGTCGAGCTCGGACGTCAAACACCTGCGTCTGCTCCAGGACAAGCTCGGCGACCGATTTGCGGCTGGAGTGATCCTGTACCTCGGTGAACGGGTCATTCCGCTCGGTGAACGTCTCTGGGGGCTCCCCGTGTCTGCCCTCTGGTCTGACTGAAGGCGGACTCGCTCCCAACTGTCACGCGTGCTGGCAGTGGTGGGGTGCCCACGACGTGCAGGGACATCCCGTCTGGTTGCTCCGTCATTGTCACCACCCTTCTACGCCGCCGAGGGCGGAGTTCGCCACGTGGCTCGACTTGAACGCCGAGTGCATCAGCGATGTCGCAGAGCCTGGCCAAACTCGTTGAGCGGTAGTCGTTGGCTTCGTCGCGTTGGATTTGCTGTTCGGCCATCCCGAGGGCTTCGGCCAACTGGGGTTGGCTCCAACCGGGGCGATGCGGGCTTTGACCAGGTCGGGGTGTCGATGATGCCCCGGTCACACATTTCCTGGTCACACGGCCGAGTCATGGGCCGCGAAACACATGCTGACCGGAAATACGCGCCCTTCGCGCGCCCTCGCGCCCTTTCCGCGTCCTCACGGTCTTTTTCGAGGCCGCGTGTTGCGGAGCCACGCAGAGTGGGATTTTGGCGTGCTCCCTTGCATTGCCCGACGTGAATGAGGATGATCGGATCTAGTCACCGGCCGCGATGTGCGATTTCACGGGGACGCTGGGGGATGATGGACGTGCAGCAGTGCGCCAGGCCTCGACGCAGCATCGACACGGTCTTGGCTGAGGCCCGTACCCGATTGAAGCGGCTCGCGCCCGATGACGCCTGGGTGGTTTCACAGCGTCTGGCGGTGCTGATCATTGACATTCGTACCCCGACGGATCGGGCGCGTGATGGGGTCATTCCGGGGTCTCTGCATTTGCCGCGCACGCTGCTGGAATGGCGGGTGGACCCCATCAGCCCGCGTGCCCATCCGGCGGTCGGCGGCTTTGAGCGGCTTCTGGTGCTGGTGTGCAATGAGGGCTACTCGTCGAGCCTGGCGGCGGTTGCGTTGCAGGAGATCGGTTTCGTGAACGCCACCGACATCATCGACGGCATACGCGGTTGGGAGCGCGTCGGGCTTCCACTGGTGGCCCCTGCCCCGCTCGCGGCAGGTCTCCGCGATGGTGACGGGCCGCCGGAACCGCGGTTGGATGCGGCGAAGGCGTCCAAGCGCAGTCGGTGAGGTCACGCTGGGGAGCGTGCGACATTGC
>JANPDB010000516.1:0-4066 GCA_031431255.1 Acidimicrobiia bacterium
AGATGGTTAGCTCGGCGGCGCTATGGCCGAGCGTGAGGCGTTGATCACTACCCACCTGTGCGCCGTTCACGTTTCGCCGTGCGCGCCCGAAGCGGTTTACGTTGGGGGCATGGACGCTGACGCCGTTGCCCGCTTGCTCGATCCCGATATTCGGGCCGCGCTCGAGTTGTTCCCGTTTCCGCCGATCAACGCCGACACGCTGCCCATCATGCGCCCGGCCTTGGCGGCGCCGGGCCCCGAACTGTCGGACAGGGTCGTTCGCTCGGTCGTTCACGCTCCCGGAACCGCGGGCACGCCCGACGTGGCGCTGCACGTGCATCGGCCGGCCGGTGCCACAGGCCCCCTGCCGTGTCTGGTGTGGATGCATGGCGGTGGCCTCGTCATGGGCGTTGCCGGCATGGACGATGCCCGCTTCGATGACTGGTGCACCCGCCACAACATGATGGCGGTGAGCGTCGAGCACCGCCTTGCCCCCGAGACTCCATTCCCCGGACCTTTCGATGATTGCTATGCGGCCTTACAGTACGTCGCCGACCATGCCGAGGAACTCGGCGTCGACCCCAGCCGCATCGGAGTCGGCGGGAACAGTGCCGGGGCCGGGCTGGCGGCTGCTCTTGCGCTCGCAACACGAGATCGCGGTGGCCCGCACATCTCTTCGCAGCTCCTCATCTACCCGATGATCGATGATCGACAGATCACCGAGTCAAGCAGTTGGGACGTACCGATCTGGCCGGCGTCGTCCAACGACTTCGGCTGGACGTCCTACCTCGGCGACGCCAAGGGCACCGATGGCGTGAGCCCCTATGCGGCGGCGGCAAGAGTCACCGACCTCAGCGGACTTCCGCCTGCGATCATTCTCGTGGGAGGACTCGACGGCTTCGTCGACGAGGACATCGACTACGCCTGCCGCCTCAACAACGCCCGAGTACCGGTCGAGTTCCATCTCTACCCCGGGGCGTGCCACGGGTTCGATGCGATGGTCCCGAACAGTGCCCCCGCAATACAGCTCGGCCTCGATGTCGCGCGCTGGCTCGATCAGCACTACGGCACCGCTCAGTAGACCGATGGACGAGGCATCGGTAGCTCGGCTCCTCGACGCCGACATTCGCGAGATGTTGGCGACGACGCCGTTCACGCCGATCAGCGGCGACACACTCGAGAGCGCCCGGATCAATCGCTACTCCGGCGTGCCGGAGCTGCCTTCCGGTCGGGTCCTTCAATGGACGATCCTGGTGCCCGGCCCCGAGGGTGCTCCCGAAGTCGCTCTACGCATCCACCGGCCGGTCGATGCGGTCGGCACCCTTCCGTGCATCGTCTGGATGCACGGTGGCGGGCTCGTCCTCGGAAACGAGGAGCAGGACGACCCCCGCTTCGATCGATGGTGTGTGCGCCACAACATGATGGCCGTGAGCATCGGGTACCGGCTTGCCCCGGAGACCCAGTTCCCCGAACCGATCGAAGACTGCTATGCAGGCTTACGGTATGTCACGGATCATGGGGGCGAACTCGGCGTGGACTCCGATCGGATCGGGATCGGTGGCGCCAGCGCGGGCGGCGGCCTGGCGGCGGCGTTAGCCCTCCTGGCCCGGGATCGCGGCGGACCCAAGATCGCCTCGCAACTCCTCATCTATCCGATGATCGATGATCGCCAGATCACCGAGTCGAGCAGTTGGGATGTCCCGATCTGGCCGGCCTCGTCCAACGCATTCGGCTGGACGTCCTACCTCGGCGACGCAAAGGGCACCGAGCGCGTGAGTCCGTATGCCGCCGCGGCGAGAGCCACGGACCTCCGCGGCCTCCCTCCGGCGATCATCGCTGTCGGCGCGCTTGACGGCTTCGTCGACGAGAACATCGACTACGCCCGTCGGCTCAACAACGCCGGTATCCCGGTCGAGTTCCATCTCTACCCCGGGGCGCCGCACGGCTTCGACGCTCTGCTGCCCCGCAGCACCGTCGCCCGCCGGGCCAAGGCCGACATCGGACGGTGGCTCGATCGCCACTACGGCACCGTGCCATAGCGGCGCGGGCGGACCTCAAGCACGGCCTCGGCCTGGTGACGCGGGAACCGCTCGGACTTCGACAAGATCCGGCAGCCGCGCCTTCGAATCATCAATTGACGCAGAGTCGTCCGCAACGAAAAACACGGGCGCTTGACTATCGACTTTCGATACATCACACTTCGAGTGTGACGAAACGAGAGAAACCGCTCCCCGCTGCTTCGCTGTATCTGCTGCTGGCGCTCCTCGGCGGCGAGAACCATGGATACGCGCTGATGCAACTGGTCGAAGAGCAGAGCGACGGCGCGGTGCGGATGGGCCCCGGGACCCTGTACGGAACCCTGAACCGGCTCCTCGCCGACGGCTTGATCATCGAGACCACGGGCGAGCGGGCGGACGCCGCCGGCGAGCGCCGTCGCTACTACCGGCTCACGACCGACGGAGACCGCGTGGCGCGGGCCGAACTCCACCGACTGCGTTCGCTGGTAGCGCGCTTCAAGGGCATCCGCGGACTCGAAGGCGTCGGCGCATGAACCGTCGAACGCACCTGGCCCTGTACCGGGCGACGCACGTCTTCTACCCACGGGCGTTTCGCGAGGAGTACGGCGAAGACCTCGGCGCGGTATTCGAAGCGCAGCTCGACGAGCTCGGTGCCCCGAGATGCTGGCTGCGAACGGTCCGCGATCTTCTCATCAGCATTCCCGCACAACGACTGGAGACACGAATGGAGAAGCCCGGGTCGTCACACGCGTTCGTCTTTTCCCTCGCTCTTGGCATCGGTTCGGTGCTGATGACAGCGGTCATCGGGACGAGCATGTACGCCGTGCTCTTTGCGCTCGTCGCCGTTGCCTCGTTCGCGGTTGCGTTCACCTCGCGCCGCGCGGCGAAGCCGGCGATCGAGCTGGAGACGTCGTCACCGTGGAAGAAGCTCCTGGCCGGCGGCGGGCTCATGCTCGGCGGCTTGATCGTTCTCATCAACCTTCCGGCGAACAAGGACCAGGACCTGTCCCCCGTCGAATGGTCCGCACTGATGCTGTCGATCCTGATCAGCCTGAGCCTGATCGCTTACGGAGCCGTGCTCGGCGCACTCCAGGTCAGCCGCAAGCGAAAGAGCTAGTTGGCACCTCCGATGACGAACGTGCGATGGTCCCATGTCGCCGCCGCTGGGCTCGCCACGCAACTCGGCGGTTGGCACGTATTGCGCCGGCGCAGGGACTTTCACCCGAACGGATCGCTCGAGCACACTCCCGAGCGTGCTGCCGTAGGCAATGGCCGAGAGGGTGATAGCGAGGCCGACGAGTTGGACGGGTGAGAGCGACTGGCCGAGGACAATCCACCCGAGCGCCACTCCCGTCACGGGAGCGGCGAGTCCGAGAAGCGGTGGCGCGGGAGTCGGAAGTCGGCGAATCCCGTTGAACCACAGAACGAATGCCAAAGCCGTGGTCACGAGGCTCAGGTACGCGAATCCGATGACGTTTCGCTGCGTCAGCGCAGGCGGTGCGCCTTCCACCAGGAGGCCGACAGGCAGCAGAGCGACGCCGCCCATCAGCAACTGCCAGCCGGTGGAGGCGACCCGCTCGGAGGGCTCGGGGAACCGTTTCGTCAGCACCACGCCGAGAGCGAACGAAACAGTGGCGCCAACAGCGGCGAGGATCCCCACCGGATCGATACCCGCACCGGGGCGAATCACCACGAGTGCGACGCCGACGGCTGCTGCGCATCCAACCGCGATCTCCACCGATCTCGGCCTCCGCGCCGCTACGGCGAACGAGAGACCAGCGACGAGCAACGGCTGCAAGCCTCCAACCGCAGCGGCGACACCACCGGGCAACCGGTACACGGCCACGGCGAGCAACGGAAAGAAGACACCGAAGTTGCAGATTGCCAACACCCCGCTCTGCCACCACTCTGCCCCTCGAGGCCGCCACCAGGACCGCCGGCCTGCGGCCACCAGTAGAAGCGCGAGCCCTGAGGGAATGACGCGCATTGTCGCCACCAACAGCGGACGGCCGGGCGGGAGGAGCTCCGTGACGACAAGGTACCCGGTCCCCCAGCTGTCCGGAGCGAGA
>JANPDB010000517.1:0-1952 GCA_031431255.1 Acidimicrobiia bacterium
GTAGCCATCCCAGCCGATCAGGTCGTGATAGTCGGCCAACTCACGGAAGAACCGCATGTTGGTGAAGTGGGTGGGATCGGCCATGCTTCTGAGCAGACGGCGTCCGACGTACCCGGGGTGGCGTGCCAGGAAGGATTCGAACTCCCGGCAGCCGGCGATGTACGCATCGGCGTGCCCTTCTGCGTCCAGCGACCATGCCTGGCTCACAACAACGATCACAACGGTTCCTCCTGCGCGGCTTGGCAAATATATCTCTCCGTTGCCCTAGGTTCACCGGATGGTCAAGCGCGACATCGATCCCGACCGCTTCGCGTGCGCATTTTCTTCCCCTCGCGGATTCCGCCAGGCATACGTCCGGCGTGGTGAGGGTGGCCTACCGCTGCTGTGTGTCCACGGTTGGCCGGAGTCGAAGCGGATCTTCTGGCGCGTGATCGAACCACTCGCGCAAGCCGGATTCGACGTCATCGTTCCCGACCTTCGAGGTTTCGGTGACAGCGATCTGGGACCGGACGGCTTCCACGATGTCGCATCGCACAGCCGCGACCTCCATGCCCTCATGGCGTCGCTGGGGCACGAACGTTTCGTGGTGCTCGGTGGTGACCTCGGCGGACCGGTGATCCAGGATCTCGCGCTGCGGTTCCCTGATGCCGTCGAACGAATGGTGCTCTTCAACTCCCCGCTGCCATTCCTGCGTGAACCCATGAGGGGATTGCGAACGCGTCCGCCTCGTGAGTCGAGCGACTATTTCGTCCGCCAGGGAACCGAACCCGACGAACTCGCGGCGGAGTTGCGGACCGCCGAGGAGCGCATCCGCTACATCGCCACCTTCTACACCAGCCGGTTCTGGGCCCACCCGGGAGCGTTCGATGCCGAAGAGGTCGCCTTCCACTCCGCACCCTTCTCCGATGCCGCCAAGCTGCGGGCGAGCTTCGGAGGATACGAGTCGTCGTTCTCCGCATCAGCGAGATCGGAGCCGATCATGCTGGCCCGGAACGAGAACATACGCGCGCTTCTTCTCTTCGGCGCGAGTGATCACGTGATCTATCCCGACTTCGACCGCATGGCGGCGATCGTGTTCCCTGATCATGTAGGCCCCTACCTGTTGCGCGACTGCGGTCATTTCGTCCCGTGGGAGGCGGCGCACGCACTTGTGAGCGGCACGTCAGCATTGTGCGGAGACCTCATTCTCGGTGCCCCGTAGGCATTCCGGCGGGCAGAAAGAAGCGAAAGCAGGAGAAACGCAGGCATTTCATCAATCTCGATGACGGCAGTTCTCCTGCGAGTCTTTAGCGTTTTGTTCTGTGCCGATGACGATTTCAGATGCCGCGCACCTCGTCCGTCGGACGGGTTGGGCGGAGCCCATGTCCAGCGTCGAGGCGCTCGCGGCGCTCGACCGGTCGGCACTGGTGGATCAGATCCTCGATTTCACGCCCAACCCGGCGCCAGCGTTCAACGTCGCCGCGTTCCCAACCGAGTGGGAGAACATTCAGGCATTGCGCGAATGGTGGCTCGACCGGATGGCCACCGTACCTCGACCCCTCGAGGAACGGTTATCCCTGTTCTGGCACAACCACTTCGCGACGTCGGTGTCGAAGATCTTCAATGCCCGCCACCTGTATCGGCAGAACGCCATCTTCCGGAGTCTCGGCGCGGGCGACATGAACGTCCTTTTCAAGGCAGTCTCCAAGGATCCGGCGATGCTGATCTGGCTCGATGGCGCCTACAGCGGCAACTGGGGACCGAACGAGAATTTCGGCCGTGAGTTGCAGGAGCTTTTCCTCTTCGGGGTCGACAACGGCTACACCGAAGCTGACGTGAAGGCGATGGCCCGGGCGTGGACGGGGCACAGCATCGACTCGAACAACAACGACGAGTACATCTACCGTCCGACATGGCACGACAACAATTCGAAGACGCTCTACGGCGTCACCGCGAACTGGGACGGGCCGGAC
>JANPDB010000518.1:0-2515 GCA_031431255.1 Acidimicrobiia bacterium
CCACCGTCTCGGTTCCGACGCGTCGCACCAGAAGGCGCTGCTCGCCAACCTCGTGTCGTCGCTCGTCGCCGCCGAGTACCTCGTGACGACCGAGGCGAAGGCGAAGGCTCTTCGTCCGATCGCCGAGCGGATGATCACGAAAGCCAAGAAGGGTGATCTCCACAATCAGCGTCAAGTCGTTGCGTTCATCCGCGACAAGGACATGGCGTCGAAGCTCTTCACCGAGATCGGCCCCCGCTACGCCTCGCGCAATGGCGGATACACCCGGATCCTCAAGCTCGGCCCGCGCCACGGGGACAATGCCCCCATGGCGCGTATCGAACTGGTCTGAGCCTGCGCAACTTGGTCTGTCGTCTGACGGCCAGGGACAGTGCATGAGTGAACTTCGCGGGGCGCCTTCGGGCGCCTCGTGGCGCGTTCGGGTTCCGGTGACTGCCACGCCCCGGGTCGGCTGGGTCACCACCCAGGAGGAGCGGATCCGTCCGCCCGCCCCCGGTCGGGTTCGGCTCCGTCTGGTCGTTGCCTATCGGGGGGATGCATTCCACGGCATCACTCCCCAGCCGGGCTTGCCGACGGTCGGTGGCGTGCTACTCGACGCGTTGGCGAAAGTACTGCGCGAGCCCGGGGGGGTCGATGCCTTCGCGTTGGTCGTAAGTGGACGTACCGACGCGGGTGTTCATGCGTGGGGACAGGTCGTTCACGTCGACGTGACGCCACCGGCCGGAGGTCTCGGCCGGGAGCCTTTCGACGCGGCCCGGCTCGTGCAGGGAATCGACTGTGCTCGGGTGGAACGTTCGCTGAACGGGATGCTGGCACCGCACATCGTAATTCGCAGCGTCGATGTCGCGCCGCCGGAGTTCGACGCCCGCTTCTCCGCCTCTTGGCGTCGATATCGCTACTCCGTGCTCAACACCCCGACGCCGGATCCCTTCCTCGCCGGGCTGGCGTGGCACATGATCGAACCGCTCGACCTCTCGGTGATCCGCCTGGCATCGGACGCGTTCATCGGCGATCACGACTTCGCCGCGTTCTGTCGAGCGCCGGACGGTGTCGAGGGGGCAACGACACAACGGGTGGTGACCGACGCGAAGTGGGTGGACACGGGCTCCGGTGTGCTGCAGTTCGAGATACAGGCGTTGGCGTTCTGCCAGCAGATGGTCCGATCGATCGTCGGGTTTCTCGTCGACGTGGGGCGGGGCCGTCGGTCGGCAGGGTCGGTGCTGGAGACGATGGCGGCGCGCACGCGGCACAACTCGCTCGCTCCGTCCGATGGACTGTGCCTCTGGAGCGTCGGGTACCCTCCGCCGTTGGCTCCGCCGCTCCCGCTCACGGGACCCGGTGCTGGCTGGCGGCCGTTGCCCTAGACCCTCAGCGTTGCCCGCCCTGGAGAGCGGCGAGGTCGTCGGCCAGCGCCGACGCCAACATGACGGTGGCTCGCCACGGGTTCACCCGCGGCGGCGTCGGGAACACCGACGCATCGATGACGGCGACTCCCGCGGTGCCGTGCACGACTCCGCCGGCGCCCACGACCGCCGACGGGTCTTCCGACGAGCCGAACGCACACGTTCCCGTGGCGTGCACGTAGTCGGCCAGGTTCTGCTCGATCCACCGGGTGAGCGTCCGGTCGTCCATGCCGATGGCATCGGCAAGCGGTGTTCCCCGCTCGTCGATCGATACGTGGGTGGTTTCGGCCCGGCCCTCTGAGCGTGATGCGATGTCGAAGAGCAACCGGGTTGCGCGCACGATTGCGGCGCGATCGTGTGGGTCGCCGAGGAGGTCGAACTCCGGTACCGGTCGTCCGGCCTCGTCGATGCTGACGGAACCCCGACCGCGGTTGTCGAGGACGCCGATGAGGAGTCCACCGAGCATTCGCAATTCGTCGGTGGCGCCGAGCCGATTCAGCGGGAGCAGCTGGAGGCCCCCGGCAGTGTGTCCGAGAGCGCACGTGGTCGGCGTGTCGGCGGGGGCGGGCTGGCGGAGGTGAAGCGTGACGCCGACGGCGGCGTGATCGGCGAGTTTGCGCCCGATGCCCGGGAGCGTGAGACCGCTGCGCAGTAGTAGGGCCGGGGAGTGGATGGAACCAGCGCAGACGACGGTGAGGGGCGCGCTGATCGTACGGGGACGGTTCGCCGTCTCTGCCCGGACCCCGCCGACTGCCCCGGCGGCCGCCCCCGTGAGTTCGATCACGTCGGTGTCGGCCAGCACGGCGAGGTTCGGCCGATGCCGCGCCGGGCCGAGGTGGGTGACGTCGGTCGATGCTCGGGCGAGCCCTCCGTCGGCGCCAAGACGGGCGTGGAGCGGCGCGGCACCGATGCCCGCGCGATCGACCCTGGTATGACGGACCAGCGGAAGGCCGGCGGCTCGGCCGGCGGTGGCGAGGACCCGGTCGGCAGGACCCCACCTCGAGGTCGGGAGTTCCGCCACCGTTCGTTGAACGGATGGGTCGAGCACGAGGCCGACGGCAGCCCACCGGTCGAGGTCACCGCTGGTGGGAAGGAGGTCGAGGAGTCCGTTG
>JANPDB010000519.1:0-4328 GCA_031431255.1 Acidimicrobiia bacterium
GGAAGTGATGAGCATCCGGCGCAGCGCGTCGAGCGATGCTTCGGCGCGGTTTTCCTGGATGAAGCCGATCACGGCGTTGAGCAGCACGACGATGATGACAACGGCCGGCGTTTTGAGCTCGCGGGAAACCGCGAAGCTGACAACGGCCGCCGCCAGCAGGATGGCGATCAGGAGGTCATTGAACTGGAGGAGGAACCGCCGCCACGCCGGCACCCGTTCGACCTCGAGAAGCCGATTGGCGCCCGAATGCTTTCGGCGTTCGTCGGCTTCCGGCGACGTCAAGCCACTGAGACCGGGCGTTCGCAGCTGTTCGAGCGACTCGGCTACATCGAGTTGGTGATACAAAACGCGCTCAGCACGGGGTGACGGGGACAGAACGGATGGCAAGTTGGCTCCTTCGGGCGGACGGGTGTCCAAGTCCGAAGGTCTCTCCCACCCGAAGGCCACCGGTACCGGAGCAGCGCGAGGGCTGGCTGCTCGTAATGACGACACCGATGTCGAGGGATACTCCCCTTCAACGAGGGTCCAGCATAGCAGTCCGATCACGGTAAAGTGAAAACCGATTCCGGAATTCCCATACGTATGTTGCTCGCTGTCGGATCGACCTCGGTGAGCGGAGGCTCGCCCTGTTCGTTCTTCTCGGTGCACATCTGGTCGCAGCGCTCGTGTGCGCCGTCGGCGGTCGTCGCCTCGGGCGTAGCGTGTTTGCCGTCGTCGGCGCTCCACTGGGCGCAAGCGCGATCTGGTTGGCCGCGAACGCGACGCAAGTTCTCGATGGCGGCGCGCCACAGCAGCGCGCGACGTGGGTCGGCGGCGGGGATGGCTTCACGATCCGCCTGAACTTCCGCCTGGACGGTTTCGGCCTCCTCATGGGCCTGCTCGTCACTGTCATCGGCGTGCTCGTGGCCGTGTACTCGGTCTCCTATTTCAACGCGGGTCGCGGCGGACATGGCGGACATGGCGGACACGGAGAGCGTGTGTCACGCCCACCCGTGAACCTCGGGGTGTTCTCCTCCGCCCTGGTGGCGTTCGCCGGTTCCATGCTCGGGCTGGTCCTCGCCAACGACGTGCTCACGCTGTTCGTGTTCTGGGAGCTGACCTCGGTCACCTCGTTCCTCCTCATCGGGATCAACGACCGCGATCCGGAAGCCACATCGGCTGCGAAGCGGGCGCTCCTCGTGACCGGCGGTGGCGGCATCGCCATGCTCGCCGGGCTCATCCTCCTCGCGCAGCAGTCGGGTACGAACGAGCTCTCGGGGATCATCGAAGCCGCACCGCGCAGCACGCTGGTCAACGTCGCTGTGGTTCTCGTGCTCCTAGGCGCGCTTACGAAATCGGCACAGTTCCCCTTTCACTTCTGGCTTCCCGGAGCCATGAAGGCGCCGACCCCGGTTTCGGCGTACCTGCACTCGGCCACCATGGTCAAGGCCGGCGTCGTGTTGATTGCCCGATTCGCGCCCGGCTTCGCGACGACGGCGCCGTGGCGCCCGATCGTGGTGATCTGCGGACTCGCGTCGTTCATCTGGGGCGGCTGGCGAGCCCTTCGCCAGACCGACGCCAAGCTCACCCTGGCGAACGGAACGGTGAGCCAACTCGGTCTGTTGGTCGTGTTGTTCGGCGTCGGGGTGCCCGTGGCGACCTACGCCGGCGTGGCCATGCTGCTGGCGCACGCGGTGTTCAAGGCCGCGCTCTTTCTCACCGTCGGGATCGTCGATCGCCAGCTGCACACCCGAGAGTACGCAGACCTCGGCGGGTTGGGGAGACGTTGGCCCGTGTTGGCGTTCGCCTCCGGTTGCGCCGCTCTCTCGATGGCCGGCCTTCCGCCGATGCTCGGGTTCGTCACGAAGGAGAAGGCACTCGATGCGCTGGTGAACTCCGGGCTCGGCTGGCGTTGGTTCGTCCTCGCGTTGGTGGTCGTCGGTTCGGCCATGACCTTCGCCTATAGCGTTCGCTGGTGGTGGCTGATCTTCGGACCTCGCCGCAGCGGTGACGGCGCCAGCGGTGACGCTCCTTCGTCGTCGTTCATTGCGCCCGCCGTGATCCTCGGTGTCGGATCCCTGCTTCTCGGTCTCGCCTGCTCCCCGGTCGGCAAGATGATCGCCAACATCGCGGTGTCGCTCGACGAGAAGGCGTCGAAGACGCTGGCGCTGTGGGCGGGAGTCAACACGGCACTGCTGCTGACCTTCGTTGTCGTCGCCCTCGGTGCGGTCATGGCCAGATTTGCAGGCGCACTTACCAAACGGCCGAACCACGGGCCCGACGGCGAAGAGACGTTCGACCGCACCTACTCGGGTCTCATCGCCGGAGCGAAACAACTCACCGGTCTGGTGCAGCCGGGATCGCTCCCCACCTACGTCGTGGTCATCGTTGCCGTGCTCTACGGCGTGTTCGGTGCGGCGATCCTGACGGGTCTCACGTTCGACACCGACGCGATGGTTCTGGCCAATGGTCCTGCCCAGCTGGTGATCGCCGTGCTGGCGATCGTCATGTCGACCGGTGTTGCAGTGGTGCAGCGACGATTCGCCGCGGTGATGCTCCTCGGTGGGGTGGGCTACGCGCTCGCGGCGATCTTCTTGCTCTACGGTGCTCCGGACCTCGCCCTCACCCAGTTGTTGGTGGAAACGCTGTCGATAGTCGTCTTCCTGCTGGCCCTCCGTGACCTACCGTCGAGGTTCGTCTCCACCACGGCGCGCACGGTCTCCGTGCTCCGCATCGCTCTCTGCGCTGCGGTCGGGATCGGCATCACGGTGTTCGCCCTTTCGGCCGGCACGCACGCCTCCGGTCCTTCGCCGACCGAGGTGTTCGAGAAGGTGTCGGAGAAAGCAGCCGGCGGACGCAACGTCGTCAATGTGATCCTCGTGGACTTCCGCGGGTCCGACACCATGGGCGAGATCACCGTGCTGCTCCTCGCGGCGATCGGTGTTGCCAACCTGGTTGCCGCCGTGCGGAGATCCCGCCGCCACGACGCCGAACGTGGGCTGGTCGACGCAGGTCGTACCTCCGCGGCGGAGGGCTCGCCCAGCCTCATCGTTGATGGCGTGACCCATGCGCTGTTTCCGGTCGTGCTTCTGCTGTCGCTGTTCCTCACGTTCCGCGGGCACAACTCGCCGGGTGGTGGCTTCGCCGGTGGTCTCGTGGTCGGTGGTGGTCTGGCCATCCGCTACCTCGCCGGAGGCACCCGTGCACTCGGACGACTCGCCACGCTTCCGAGCAGCTTCTTCATGGGCGTCGGGCTGGCCATGAGCATGGCCACTGCGATCATCCCGTTGACGGTGGGGAACGCGTTCCTCGAATCGAGCATCTATCCGCTCGATGTCCCCGTGATCGGAAAGGTCAAGGTTGTGTCGTCCGCGTTCTTCGACTTCGGGGTGTACATCCTCGTCATCGGGGTCTGCCTGGCGATCCTCACCCAGCTCGGCGAGAGTGACCGCGTCGATGCGTCCGCGTCGCCTCTGGCCGACGATGACCCGCTCGATCTCGCCGCACATCAGGCACTGCGACCCGTCCTGGCGACACCGGAAGGCGTGTCGTGAGCATTGCCCTGGCCGTCATGACCGGTGTGCTTTTCGCCGTCGGTCTGTACCTGATGACGCATCGTTCGCTCACGCGCATCGTCATCGGTGTCGGGCTGCTCGGCAACGGAGTGAACCTTCTCCTGCTCATCACCGGCGGTCCTCCCGGTGGGGCGCCGATCATCGGTCGCGACGGAACCAAGGCCGACTCCGTTCCCCAGGCCCTCGTGCTCACGTCGATCGTCATCGGCTTCGCCCTCGTCTCGTTCATGCTCGCCCTGGCCTGGCGGAGTTGGACCATCGGCGGCACTGATGATGTCGAGGACGACATCGAGGACCGTCGAATGCGTCTCGCCCGATCGGACGAGCGAACCGACGAAGGTGGCGACGAATGAGTGCACTCCTTCCGCTCCCCGTCGCCATCCCGCTCGTGGGTACGGCATTGAGCATGCTCGCCGTGCGTCATCGACGAGTACAGCGGCTCATCACCGCTTCGGCCCTTTCCGCCGCGATAGGGGTGTCGATCGCGATCGTCGCCACGGTGAGCCACGACGGCACAACAGTGTCGAACCTGGGTGGGTGGCCGGCCGACGTGACCATCATGTTGGTCGCCGATCGCCTCTCCGCGGTGATGCTGCTTTTCGGCATGGGCACGGCCGGACTCGTGCTGCTCTTCGCCTTCGGTCAGGGAAGCACCGACGAGGCCTCGCCGTACTATCACCCGGCATACCTTGCGCTCGCAGCCGGCATGGCCCTGGCGTTCCTGGCCGGCGACCTGTTCAATCTGTTCGTCGCCTTCGAAGTGCTCCTCATGGC
>JANPDB010000520.1:0-2096 GCA_031431255.1 Acidimicrobiia bacterium
ACCTCCCATGACCGGTCGGATCACTGCGCCCGGGGAGCAGACCCGTCGAAGGTCGTGGCGCACCCCCGGTCCCGTGCTCGTCCCGCTCGGCGTTGTGTGGCTCGGCGGGCTCACGGTGCTCGCGTTGGCTGCCAATCGCGCCGACCCGCAGGTGCTCTTCTTCGACCCCGCCTTCAGTGCTTCCGACCCGAAGTGGTACGTCGGGGCGATCTCTCAGCTGGGCGTGTTGGGATGGGCCGTTGCCGTCCTTTCCGCTGGTTGGTCGGCGTGGTTCGCCCATCACGTCGGACGCCCGAAGGCCGCACGCTTTCTCGCCCGCGGGGCGGTCGCGACTGCGGTCCTGCTGTTCGACGACCTGTTCGCCTTCCACGCCGCGGCCGGCGGCATCCTGTCGATCCCGAAGCCTGTTCTTGCCCTGTTGGTCACGATGCCGTGCGGCATCTGGGCTATCCGTCACCTCGACGATATCCAACGCACGCGGTGGCCAATTCTCCTCGCTTCGGTGTCGTGTCTTGCCCTGTCGATGGCGGTCGAACGGGCGACCGGGAACAGCCTCGGACCTCGCGCCACGATCGCCGAGGACGGCCCGAAGTTCCTCGGGATCCTTGCCTGGGCGACCTACTTTGCTCTCACGTCGTTCGATATCGCCCGGTCCGTCCTGACCCAGACCCACACCCGCCGACCCGATGAGATCCTTCGGACGGTGGTTGGTCCGGAACCCGAGGTGCAACGCGCCTCGTGACCGGCGCGTCGTTCTTCCATCGGCGCGTCACTTGCGCCGGGGAGCGGCGCCGCCGACCGGGCGATAGGTTGCAGGCAGACGCGACTCACGTGAGCGCACCGTGTTCTGAGGAGTATTGATGGCGGCGAACGATGACTTCGACCTTTCGTCTCTCTTTCAAGGTCCCGGCGCGGTGCTGTCGGGTGTGCTCGGTGTGGCCGACAATGCGCGAAAGACGGTGGGGGGCGTCATGGAAACGATCGCGTCGCTTCAGCGGGCAGCTGTCGCCGTCGAACAGCTCGTCAGCCGCATGAACCGATTGGTGGACGACCTCGAGATGCCGATGCGCGCCCTCATGCCTGAACTGGAGAAGAGCGTCGCTCGGATGCAGCGCCTTTCCGCAGCCATGGAAGGTCCGCTCGACCGACTGCTCCCGAGCCTCGAGGCGGCGGTGGGAACGTTTGATCGGGTGGCCCTCAGTCAGCTTCCCGACTCGGTCGAGGAGGCTCGTCAGCAGATGCAGGCACTCATCGAGATGTTCGGCGACATTCCCCGACGTCTGGCCCAGCTGAGTGGCCGGTCCGGGCTGGCCGCGCTGTTTCCGATGAGTGGGCTAGGCGCTTCGCGACCCGCGGCGTCAACGCGCGTCGTGACCGTGCCGTCCGAACCACACACCGACAGGTCGTCCGCGAAGGCGAGCGTCGCCACGAAGAAGCCGGCCGGCCCGACCCGCGTTCCGGCGAGCAAGGGGGGAACATCGATGAAGGTCACCAAGTCGGTGAAGGCGAAGAACGCCGCGCCCACGAAATCGCGCCGGTCGGCCGCAGAGTCCTGACACGAGTCGCCGCCGGTCGGTCGCCCGTCAGGCGGCGTCGGCGGCGATGCCAGTCGGGCTCTGGGCCGGGACGTCGACATCCTCGGGAAGCGGGTCGAGGTCGAAGAACTTCGATGCGGTCAGGAAGTTCCCGATCGGCGCAGTCCCGGACAGCGCCTTCGCCGTGCGGCTGACGGTTCCGACGAGGACGACGGGCTGGAGGCCCTTGGTCTCGGGAGTCTTCAGTGGTCGGAAACTGATGGTCAGATCGCGGAGCTTGCCGGAGCGCAGGCTGAGCTCCACATCGGCCGTGTTGCCGAACCTGTCCTTGCTGAGCACGGTGAAATCCGTCCGAGTGGCCACACCCTTGAGACGCGAAGGCGCAACGGTCACGGCTGGCGCCTTTGACGTCGTTGCCGTGCCCTTCGGAACTGTCGGCTTCGCCGCGTTCCACGACGGCACGGTCATCGGAAGCGGGAGTGCCGTGAGGAGCGCAATGGGAATCAGCACCTCATCGGCCACCCCGACCCCTCCGTATGCCCCTTCGCGAATCGTGGTGAC
>JANPDB010000521.1:0-1703 GCA_031431255.1 Acidimicrobiia bacterium
TGGCGCTCGTGTCCTCGACGTCGGCTGCGGCAGCGGCGTCCTCGCCATCGCTGCGCTGCTCCTCGGCGCGTCGACTGCGCACGGCATCGACATCGACCGGACGGCGATCGCCGTCACGATGGAGAACGCCCGTCGCAATGGCGTCGACGACCGCTGTTCGGCCGAGTGGGTCCCGCTCGACGCGATCACCGAATCGTTCGATGTGGTGTGCGCAAACATCCTCGCCCCAGTGCTGATCGGTTTGGCCGGCTCACTGCAGCGGGTGACGCGAGGAGGCGGAACGATCCTTCTCGCCGGTCTCATCGACGAGCAGGTGGATCGTGTTCTGAACGCGTTCGACCGATGTGACCTCGTCGAGATTCGCATCGACGGCCCATGGCGAGGAATCGTCCTGCGTCGCGTTCTCGGCTGACCGACTGCTGCACGCGCGACGAAAGACCTCCATGCTCATCGAGACCCTCCTCCCCCTCGGCAAACTCGACCCCGGGTTGCGCGAGCCAGACACCCCGCTGCGGATCAACGAGTTCGCCGCCGGCGCGGCACTCGCCGAAGAGTGCGGCCTCGACGCCGTGCTCGTCGAGGAGACGAAGGACGACCCGTTCCAACTGCTCGCTCTCGGCGCCGGCGCGACGAGAACGATCGGGCTCGGCACAAGCGTGGCCATGGCCTTTCCGCGCAGTCCGACCGTCACGGCGATGTCGGCATGGTCGCTCCAGAAGCTCTCGCAGGGGCGCTTCGTCCTCGGCCTCGGCACGCAGGTCCGGGCCCATGTGGAGCGCCGCTACGGCCTCGGGTGGCACGCGCCGGCCCCGTGGATGCGGGACTACGTGCACGCCATGAGGGCGGTGTGGGACTGCTGGCAGACCGGCACACCGCTGCACCATGAAGGCCCGCACTACCGGCTCGACCTCATGGTTCCGCTTTTCGATCCCGGACCGATCGATCATCCGCACATTCCGGTGCACATCGCCGCCGTCGGTCCGAACATGTGCGCCGTCGCCGGGGAGGTGGCCGACGGTGTCCGGCTCCATCCGGTCTGCAACACCCGCTACATCGACGAAGTCGTCGTTCCGGCGTTAGCGCTCGGTGCCTCAAGAGTGGGTCGTGACGTAACGGCGGTGGAGGTCTGCATGAAACCACTCATCGGCACGGCGAAGGACGAAGCGGCGTTGGCCGCGGTGGCAGAGACCGTTCGCGCTCGCGTGGCGTTCTACCTATCTACGCCGTCCTACCGACCGACCTTCGAGTTGCTCGGATGGGGAGATGTGGCACGAGAGGCGTCACAGCTTTCGCGGGAGCAGAAGTGGGACGACCTGCCGGGCATGGTCTCCGACGAAATGCTCCACACCGTCGCCACGATCGCGACCTACGACCACATCGCCGAGGCGTTGGTCGAGCGCTACGCCAGCCGAGTGGATCGCATCGAGTTCTCGATACCCGTGCGAAACCCTGAGGACGCGGAAGCTCTTCGGGCGATCCTCACCGACATCCGTTCGCTCGCGGCGTCACGCTGACGACGCCAGGAGAGCGTCGCCACGGCGACCGCTCGCCGACCACTCAGGATCGATCGACCGGCACGTGATGGTCACGTCGCACGGACCATCGACCTCCCACAACACGGCCGCTCGCGGCCCGTGCCAACGCGCGGCCGCCGAAAGACGGCCGCCCGGAACAGGGATGTTCCGGACCTCGAACGAGCTCCC
>JANPDB010000522.1:0-3945 GCA_031431255.1 Acidimicrobiia bacterium
CATCGCCGCCGTCGAGTTTGCGATCGGCGCCCTGCTGCTCCTCCTGATCGGCTTCGGCGCCTGGGAGTACGGCCTGTTCCTCAACAAGGGTCAGACCCTGGCCAACGGCGTACGTACGGCCGCCCGTGTCACGGCCACCGCGTGCATCCCGCCGTCAGACCTCGACAACCGTGTTGCGTCGGACCCTGACTGCATCGGCGGAAACAAGGCATCCGACGACTTCGAGACCCTCCGGGCGCTGCAGGCCAGCCTCGGACGTGACTGGACCCAGGTCGACAAGATCCTCGTATACAAAGTTCCGGGCGAATACAAGCTCCGCGGAGAGGGCAAGCCGCCGAGCTTCTGCCTGGGTGCGGACGGCGAAGTCCAGTCGAAGGTCGACTGGTGCACCCGCTTCGACGAGAACACCCAGTTCCTATATCAGGGCACCAACATCCCCCTCCTGAAGAACCTCGACAAGTTCTTCTACACCGCCGACGAAGCCACGGCGAAAAACAACGCCGACATCGCCGCCGCCCTCGCCCTGGGCAACCCGCCCCCGACAACGCTGGTGCAGGCGGATGACCGGAAGGTCGATCTGATCAACGCCACGTTCGACTGTTCGTCGGCCACCTCACCGTCGGCGCCGTTCTGCCCGACGAAATCCGTCATCGTCGATATCGACCCCGTTACTGGACTCCCGAAACCCGACGCCAAGCCGGAGCCGATTCGCAAGCGCGGCCTTTCCGCGTCGTCGAACCTCGGTGTCTACGTCAAGCTCAAGCACACACTGATCACCGGGCTCTTCGGCCGCGAGCAGCGCATCGCCCAGTGGTCCCTCTTCCGCCTGGAGCCGAGCCCCTACGACAACACGCCCTACGCGTGCACCGGCTCGGCGTGCGACGCCCCGCCGGCCGGTCCCGGAGCAGCCGCTGACCTATCCGTGACGAAGACCGACGGTCTCGACGAGGCCGGGCCGAACGACCCGCTGACCTACACCATTGCCGTCCGCAACAACGGCCCGGACAACGTGAACGGCGTCAATATTAAGGACCCGAGTTGGCCGACGCAGCTCGTCAACCTCGGCTGGACGTGCGCCCCGATCGCCCTCTGCGAAAGCGACGCCGGAACGATCCTCGACGAAACCGTCAACCTTGCTGTCGGCCAGAGCGTCACGTTCACCTGGAACGCCCGGGTGAAGAGCGACGTGAGCGGCATGGGCAGCACGATCGCCAATACGGCGACCGTCACCGCTTCGAACGTGACCGATCCGACGCCCGCCAACAACTCGGCCACCGACGTCACCGCGCTCGTCAAGCCTGACCTCGCCGTCACCAAGGTCGACGACGGTCTCAGCACCGCATCACCGTTCCAGCCGATCGAGTACGAAATCGAGGTCACCAACGTCGGCCAGATCAGCGTGACCGGGGCGACCGTGAACTGGACGCTCCCGCCGCAGCTGGATCTCACCTCGTGGCAGTGCATACAGGCGATCGCAGGCGCAGTGTGCGAGACCACGAACCAGACCGGCCCATTCGTCGACACGGTCACCATTCCGAAGACCGGCAAAGTCCGCTACGTGCTGCGCGGCACCGTCCGGGTCGACGCGTACGGTTCGATGAATCCGAGCGCCACGGCCACCCTGCCGGTCGGGCTCATCGACGACACGCCGGGCAACAACACCCGCTCCGACGCCGCCGCGACCGTGATCATCCGGCCGGACCTGACGATCAGCAAGGACGACAGCAAGAGCTTCATCGGCCCGCTCGAGGAGACCGAGTACACGATCGTCGCCCAGAACACCGGCGCCTACCGGGTCGATGGTGTACGTATCACCGACACGCCGCCCGCCATGCTTTCGAACGTCACGTGGACGTGCACGGCCCCGCCGAGCAACACCTGCCCGGCAGCGTCCGGCTCCGGACCCATCGATGTCACGACCGACCTGGCCGGTGGCTCGTCGCTGACCTTCAAGCTGAAGGCCACTGCGATTGCGAGCGCGAGCGGGACCATCACCAACCGGGCCACCATCATCGCTCCGGCCGGTCTGCTCGAACTCTCCACGGCGAACAACGTGGCCGATGACGTCGAACCGAATGTGGTGCGCTTCCCGATCCTCGTCACGACCAAGACCGACGGGAAATCGTTCATCGCTCCGGGTATGCCGAACGCCTACACCATCACCGTGCGCAACGACGGGACCGTTGCGGCCAAGAACGTGTCGATCGTCGACACCCCGCCGGCCATCCTCACCGGCGTCACGTGGAGCTGCACGGGTGCCACCGGCGGAGCGGACTGCGGCGCGGTCACCTCCGGTTCCGGCGACCTCAACATCGTGCGGGATATCCCCGCCGGCGGCCAGCTCTCCTTCACGCTTTCCGGCACGCTCTCGACCAGCGCCACCGGCACCCTCTCCAACACGGTGACGGCGACGAACGACCCGGCGATCAGCCCGTCGAATGCTCCGTCGAGCTCGGTGACCGACAACACCACCATCCGCTATCCCGACCTGACGGCGACGAAGAGCGTCAGCCCGGTCGGCGCGGTCAGCCCCGGACAGACCATCACCTACACGGTGAAGTACAAGAACAACGGACCGGGAACGGCCACGGGAGCGACCCTGACGGACCCGATCCCGACCGGCATCTCGGCATTCACCGCAGTGTTGTGTTCCGCCCTCGGCGGCGCAACGTGCCCGGCCACGAGCCCCGCTGCGATCTCGACCGTGCAGACCATCCCGGAAGGCGGCGAGCTCACCTTCACCATCACCGCGAAGATCGCCAACAGCGCGACGGGCACGGTCACCAACACCGCCGTCGCCACCGCCAACGCAACCACACCCGACACGGTGGGTGGGAACAACACGGGCACGATCTCCAACGTGGTCGTTTCGCCGGACCTCTACGCCACCCTCTCGGCGAACCCGGCCAGCGGCTCGAGCGTCGGCCCGAAGTCCGTCGTGACCTACACACTCACCGTCGGCAACACCGTCGCCGCTGCGGGAACTGCTCCGGCCGGTGTCGGCGTGACACTCCCCATGCCGACCCAGATGCAGACGTTCACGTGGACCTGTGCGGGAGTCGGCGGAGCAACCTGCCCGAGCGCCAGTGGTTCCGGCGCCATCAACGAGACGACCACGTCGACCCTGGCCCCCGGCCAGAGCCTCGTGTATACGGTGACCGGCACCGTGAAGGACGTGCCGTCCGTCGGCGCGATGATCGCGGTCGGCACCGTCGTGCCGCCGTCGGGCATGGCCGAGTCCGGCTCGACGCCGAACTCGGCTTCCGTCTCGCACACCGTTGGCCATCCTGACGTCCGCGTCGTGAAGACCGCGTCGGCGGCGAACGTCGGCCCCGGTCAGACCTTCACGTACACGATCACCACGACGAACCTCGGACCCGGTTTCGCCACGGCAATCCGGGTGACGGACACCTTCGAAGCCACGAAGCTCGGGACCATCACCTGGACGTGTGCCGGTTCCGGCTGCCCGGCCGCGTCGGGCTCGGGCAACATCAACCAAGTGTCTGGCGACATCGCCGTCAACGGCACCGTCGTCTACACGGTCAGTGTCACGGTCCTCGACGCCGCCCGCACCAGCGTTTCGAACACGGCGACGGTGGCCACGACCAACGGCCTCGTCGATCCGGTCGCAGGCAACAACACCAGCACGGTGACCACGACCATCCAACTTCCCGACCTCGTGGTCACGAAGACCGATGGCGTCACCCAGATCAGCCCGAACCAGACCAACTCCTACACCATCACGTTCCAGAACAAGGGCCCTGGCCCGGTCACCGGCGTCACCATCGCCGACACCGTCGACACCACGAAGCTGACGGTGACGAGCTGGACCTGCGTGGCGAGCGGCGGTGCCGCCTGCCCGACCACTCCGACCACGTCGCTCAACGCAACGGTGAACCTCCCGGCCAACGGCCTGCTCACCTTCACCCTCAACGGCACCGTGAA
>JANPDB010000523.1:0-1807 GCA_031431255.1 Acidimicrobiia bacterium
TGGGTGTGCCCGTGACCGTCGCCACCATCCGGACCGTCACGTGGGTCGGCGAACCGCCGGCATTCGGCACGTCGGCCGAGCACTCGAGCGAGTACACGTTCGGGTTCTTCGTCGACTGGTTGAGCCGCAGACCCGGGAACCGTACGGCGGGATCGCAGCCGGGGAAGTCGTTCTCGTTGAAGAACGACTGGGTGAAGCTGGTGGGCTGTCCGACGGGAATGCGTTGCACGCAATCGCTCCGGGCCGTCGAAGCGGTGTACACGCCGGCGATCGAGCCGAGCCAGGCGAACATGTACTTCTTGCCGGTCCCGCTCACTTGGTAGAACTGGACGCCGTCGTTCGGCCCCTGGCTGGGGACGCCGGTCCCGGAGCTCTCGGTGTGGAAGCACGGTTCATCGGTGAGGTGTGTTGCCGTCGCCACCGCCGTGGTCGCCACCCACGGCACCGACCTCCCGGCGTAGGTCGGGAACGACGCCACTCGGTAGTCGCCCACGACCCGGAACGTGTCGGTCTGCGTGGACCCCGATTCGTTGCGGACACCTTTGAGGTCGACGTCCATCCTGATCTTCACCGGACCGCTCGCGGCTTTCGGCGCGGCCTTCTTCTTGACGGCGTGTGCGGGATCGGAGAGGAGGATCGCGGTGGCGGCGACGGTGACCGTCACGATCGCGAAGCGGGACAGATCTGGTGACCAACGGAACCGGGGCATGCGGACATTATGGCCGACCCGCACCGAAGGGACATAGGTGGAACCCCCCGTTGCTCCGCCCGGCGGAAGTAGGGTTCGTCCGTACCGAGCGCCGTAGACCGACGGACCGGCACCGCAGCCGGCCGCCGAGGCGCGCACGCCGACGTCGCGGCCGAGACCGGAGCAACCGCGGGCATCATGGGCCGCAGCGAGGAGGTCGCCCGGATCCGGCGCGCGCGTGATCGATGACGCATCGGGTGGAGCGGGTCAGGCACTGGTGATCGTCGGCGACGCCGGCATCGGCAAGAGCACCTCCTGGATGCGATTCCTGCGCTCATCCGGCCGAACTCATCGACAATGCGCGCCGAGAAATCGGTCGCCTCCTGGACGATGAGACAGCGGCCACCTGGACAGCCATCGTGTTGTCCGCCATTGAATCTGGCATAAAGCCGATTCTGCGCAGCGGAACGCAACCGCGGTGGGCGATCGGTACCTCGCGCCCATCCAACCCGACCTCGACGCGCTCGCATCAAAGGTCAACGAGCAGTGCATTGACGCCGGCGTGGCGCAGTTCCTGCGGGCGAGCGCCGTGACGGCCCTCGATCCAGCGAGCCCGTTCTGGTCCGACATCGTCCACTACCTTTGCGTCGGCTATCTCCTGTTCCGGCACGTCGATCGCGTCGATGCGACGGCTGCCGCCCATGGCACATGGGCCGACGAGACAGTATTTCTGGACACGCCGATTCTTCTGCAGCTTCTCGCCGCACCCAACGAGTCTGCGCCCACGTGGGAACTGATTTCGGAGCTAACTCGGCTTGGTGTTCGCATCGTGGTGCTGTCCTGCACCTTGAGCGAGCTGAGGGCGAACGTCGAACAGCGCGGATCACCAAAAGAGGATTGCGTCAGACATCGAGACCGGGGTCTCTCCCGCCTTCCTGATCAGATCTCTTCGAGGGGCAGCTCGCGCGTGGGTCACTCATGCGATCTCCTCCGGCGTTCTACCAAGCTGGAAGGATTTCGAAAGACGTGTTGAAACCTTCGAAAAATCGCTTTGCGACGTTCATGTCGAGGTTCGAGCCCACACAGTTGACTTCGCCGACGCTGCCCATATCATCCAAG
>JANPDB010000524.1:0-2577 GCA_031431255.1 Acidimicrobiia bacterium
GCTCTGCAGCCACTCGAGGAGCTGGACATCGAGTTTGGCGGGACCGATCTCGCCGTCGACGAGCGCCACCACCATGACCAGCTGCTCGCGCTGGGTGAGGTAGTTCTCGATCATCGCCTGCCAGCGTCGGCGCTCGGCATCACTGACGCGGGCGAAGCCGTAGCCCGGGAGGTCGATCACTGCGCCTCCGTTTCGGTGGGCGAACTGGTTCAGCACTCTGGTTCGGCCCGGGGTGTTCGACACCGTTGCCAGCCCTTTGCGGTTTGCGAGCGCGTTGATGATCGACGACTTCCCGACGTTCGATCGACCGACGAACGCGACCTCCGGTCCGAGGTCATCGAAGGTCGTGTGGTCGACTGCGGACTTCACGAACGAGAGCTCGAGGGGGCGGTCGCTCATGACGTCTTCCTCATGCCACCCGCAGCGTCAAGCGACGCATCGATCGCGGCGAGACCGCCCCGCAACTCCGAATCGCTGGGCCAGCCGAACCCGACACGGAACGAACGGGGGTCGACCTCGAACCAATGGCCGGCACCGACCAGGGTTCCGCCGACGGTGCGAAGGTGGTGGTAGAACGCGCCGACGTCGACGGCGAACGGATCCCGAATGCGGGGAAAGCACACGACGCCCCCCTGTGGTTCGACCCATTCGAGGTCGGCGTGTCCGCTCATCCATTCGCGGACGATGAAAAGATGCTGCTCCGCCGTTGCGCGTCGACTGGCCAACAACTCGGTGCGTTGGCGCAGCGCATGGGTCGCGACGGTCTCGTCGAGCACCGAACCGCAGATCATGATCTGCTCCTTCGCGGCGAGGAGCCGTTCCTGATGGGCCCGACTCCGGGTGACGGCCCAGCCGACGCGGATCCCCGGGAGTCCCATGCTCTTCGAGAGTGACGAGATGCTGATGGCCGATTCGCTCATTTCCGCCGCCCACGGCTGCACCGGTCCACGGGACAGATCGCGGTACGTCTCGTCGACCAACAACACGCACCCATGGCGTTGGGCGAGGGTGACGATGTGCACGCGCTCCTCCTCGGTGAGGCAGATCCCCGTCGGGTTGTGCGGATCCGTGATCGAGAGGATCTTTGTACGCGCGCTTACGAGTGATTCGAGCCGATCGAGGTCGGGTCGGTATCCATCCTTGAACGTCAGCTGGAGTGGCAGGACGTTGGCACCGATCGCCCTCGGCGTCTCGATGTTCGTGGCGTAGTTGGGGTGGAACACGACGATGTCGTCGCCCGGCTCGAGGAATGCCGTGTGCACCATGAACAGCGCCATGGCGGCTCCCGCGGTGACGAGAACGTCGTCGGCCGACAGCGACGTCCCGAGCGCGGCGACGAGAGACCGGAGCCCGGGATCGCCGCGGTGATCGCCGTACCACAACACCTTGTGCTGCAATTCGTCGACGAGGTACGGGCTCTGCAGCCCGAGGTCGCCGACGGTCGCATCACGCATGCTCGACTCGCTGAGGTTGTAGCGGATCGTGTCGTACCCGAGTTCCTCAGGTGACTCCACCTCGATCGGCATGCGTCGAAAGTGCACGACGCAACGGTAATAGCTGGCGGAGCACCCGCCGCCCGCCGGCGCGTCATCTCCCGTGCCGACTCGGGATGGACTTCGCTGATCGATCGTCACCTGTTGCTCACGACGCGTTCATATCTCTGTCCGATCATGGGCCCATGGCCGATGAAGTCCGCTCGCGCATCGCTCACCTTTCCCGCCGGGCCGGCTTCGGAGCGACTCCGGCAGCCCTGGATGCTGCTGTTGCGATCGGCTACGACGCCGCGGTCGACTCCCTTTTCGATGTCGGGGCTCCGGACCCCGGTGCAGCGGGGACGCCGGCGCCGGCGACGTTCACGCTGATCGCACCGCTTCCTCGGACTTCGGGCGAGGAGAAGAAGGCCCGTAACCAGCTCAAGCAGGCGCAGAACCAGGCGCTGGCCCGTTGGTGGCTCGATCGGATGACCGCGACCGATCGTCCGCTCATCGAGAAGATGACGCTGTTCTGGCATGGTCACTTCGCCACAGCCGTGGAGAAGGTCGATGAAGCCGTCTTCATGCTTGCCCAGAACCAGATCTTTCGCTCAGGTGGCCTCGGAGGATTCACGCCGCTCGCACAGGCGGTGGGGAAGGACCCCGCGATGCTCGTCTGGCTCGATGCGAACGACAACAAGAAGGGGAGTCCGAACGAGAACTTCGCTCGGGAGCTGATGGAGCTCTTCACGATCGGCATCGGGTCCTATTCCGACGCCGACGTCCGCGAAGCAGCCCGGGCGTTCACCGGGACGCGAGTCGATCGAGGATCGGGAACCGTCTCGGTGCTTCCCCGCCAGGTCGACGGTACGCCGAAGACGATCCTGGGCGAGACCCGAGCTTTCGGCTTCGACGACACTGTCTCGTTTCTCGCCGATCGCCCCGAGACCGCGGCCTTCGTCAGCTCGAAGCTCTGGAGCCGCTTCGCGTATCCGGTAGCCGCCAACGATCCCGTGGTGGCCGACCTCGCCGCCGTGTTCCGGACCCAAGGGACGATCGCTGCGGTCATGCGTGCCCTGTTCCGTCATCCCCAGTTCGTCAGCAC
>JANPDB010000525.1:0-15014 GCA_031431255.1 Acidimicrobiia bacterium
CTGTCGAAGTCTTCGGTCGCCCACAACGTCACGATCAACACGCTTCTGCCGGAGCGATTCGACACCGGCCGTCAGCAGCAGATGGCGCAGTTGGCGATGAAGTTCCGGGGCATCACCTACGACGAAGCACGCGCCGAGCAGGTTGCGTCGATCAAGGCCGGACGGCTCGGTCGGCCGGAGGAGTTCGGCGACACCTTCGCCTTCCTCTGCTCGGCCCAGGCCGGCTACATGAGTGGCCAGAGCATCCAACTCGACGGCGGTAGCTACGAGGGAGTGTTCTAGATGAACGGCACCGCCCCCGACGTCGATGACGTCGATGTCGATGTGGTCATCGTCGGTGGCGGGCCCACCGGCCTGACCGCAGCTCATCTCTGCCGCGAGGTCGGCCTGTCGGCGGTCGTGTTGGAGCAGCGTGAGGGGCCGCAGCGATCGCCCGCCGCGCATGCGATCAACGCCCGCACCTTCGAGATCTGGCGTCAGGCCGGCGTCGAGATGGGGCCGGTACTCGCCGCGGCACTCTCCCCCGACGAGGCCGGCCTTGTCCACTGGGTGACGACGTTGGGTGGCGACGTGATCGGCACGCTTCCCTATGAGCGCCAGGGCGACGAGATGCTGTCGATCACGCCCACCCCGCTGCGCAACCTCAGCCAACACCGGCTGGAGCCGCTGCTGCTCTCGCCCGAACTCGATGTGCGCTATTCCTACCGATGGCTCAGCGCGACGGAGACGGAAACCGGTGTGTCGGTTGAAGCCCTAGGCCCTGAAGGACCTCTGCGAGTGAACGCCAAGTACCTGCTTGGTGCCGACGGTGCAGCCAGCGCGGTGCGCAGATCGCTGGGTATCGAGATGATCGGCCCCCGTTCACTGCAGTCGTTCGTCATGGTGCATCTCGCCGCCGACTTCCGGTCGCTCGTCGGAACGGAACCGGGTGTCCTCTACTTCGTGATCGACCCCGCCAGCGGCGGCACGTTCATCTCGCACGGTCGCGACCGCGAGTGGGTCTATATGCACGCAGGGGATCCCGAGGCGCAGCCGGTCGAGGCGCTCACCGTTGAGCACTGCACCGCGTTGGTGCGCGCCGCGATCGCAAACCGGGATGCACCGTTCGACGTGTTGACCGTCGGCACGTGGCACATGAGCGCGCAGATCGCCGATCGCTACCGCCGTGGTCGAACCTTTCTTGTCGGCGATGCCGCGCATCGGTTTCCACCCACCGGTGGGCTCGGTCTCAACACCGGCGTGGCCGATGTCCACAACCTGCTCTGGAAGCTCGCCGCCGTCGAAGTGGGTTGGCTCGATCCGTCGTCGCTCGACACCTACGAGTCCGAGCGCAAGCCCGTCGCGCAGTTCAACTGTGACCAGTCGATGCACAACGCCTTCAAGCTGATCGAGATCCCGATAGCCCTGGGCGTCACCGCCGACATCGACGAGTCGACCGCGGCAGTGCGGGCGACGCTCGCCGATCCCACTCGCCGCGCCGCCGTTCAGGCAGCGATTGCGAACCAGGCCATCCACTTCGACCTGCTCGGGCTGCAATTGGGCCACTCGTACGCCGGCCCGCTGGTGATCGACGACGGAAGCGATGCGATCGTGCTCGCCGAGCCCGCCCGCGACTACGTTCCCTCCACTCGGCCGGGCGGCCGCTTGCCTCACGCTTGGCTGCCCGATGGGCGCTCCACGCTCGACCTCATCGACGTCAGGCTGCCGACGATCCTCGTGCGGGAAGGCTCACCCCCCGGCGACCTCGGCCACCCGTGCGTCGTCATGTCGTGCCCTGCCGGGGTGTGGGACAACGCGTTCGGTCTCGATGACGACCAGGGCCTCATCGTGCGACCCGACCAGCACGTCGCCTACCGCGGCCCGATCAGCGACTCGGCCGCCGCGTTCGCCGCGCTGTTCGGTGTCCGTTCGGTCGGGTCCGTTTCCCGGCACGACGTCACACTGTGACGCCTGGGGTCACGCCAAAGGGATAGTCGGTGGACACCCGGTCTGCCGCAACCCGAGGAGAACCCCATGACCATTACTGCGACTCCCACCACCGACCGTGTCGTCGACCTACGCAACCTGGCGGCGAAGCTGATCGACTTTCTCGAGAGCGGCGTTGCCGCCGACGACCTCTTCACCGCCGACGCATTCTGCGATTTCACCATGCCGCTGTGGCGCCTCCAGGCCGAAGGGCGGGACAGCGTCATCGCCCTACGGACGGACAATCATCCGGCCGGTGGACGAGTCCCTCGGTCGCGCTTCGACGTCACCGGCAGCGGCTTCCTCCTCGAACTCGAAGAGGAGTGGGACCACGGCGGGCACTCCTGGTACTGCCGGGAGTTGATCCGCTGCGACGTCGCCGAGTCGGGAGCGATCTCGGCGATCAGCGTGTACTGCACCGGCGATTGGGATGAAGCACAGGTGGCGCGTCATGCCGCGACGGTGCCACTGACGCGACGCTGAGCAAGCGAAGCCCCACTGGCGTACCTTCGGGGAATGGCTGGCTCCAACGACGGCACCGTTGGAGGCGCCGCGGAACTGTTGCTGCGGGCTGAAGCCGCAGGTGATGTGACGGCACGGCGCACGCAACTCGTCGAGGCATTTCGTGTCGCCCGAGCATCGGGTGACACCGCCGTGATGGCCCGCGCCGCGTTGGCGCTGCCCACCAGTCAAGGATTCGGACGTGAGCCGGGGCAGATTCCCGCTCTGCTGCACGAGGCATACCTCGCCGCTGATGATCCGCTGTTGCGGGCGCGGCTCGGCGCGGCACTCGCCCGGGCGTGGGTGTACGGCGGCGACGCGGAGCGAGCCCTGCCGTTCGCCGTTGAGGCCGAGCGCCTTGCGGTGGGAAGCAATGACCCGGTGGTGCTTGCTGATGTCTTGGAAGCGCTGCTCGCGTCGAGCTGGGGACCTGATCAGCTCGACGATCGCGTTCGCCTGTCGGGTCGCCTCGTCAACGCCGTTGCCCACCTCAGCGACCCGGAACTGGTGATGCACGCGCACCTCTGGCGTCTCACGACGGCCTGGGAATGCCTCGATCTCGTCGCCGTGCAGCGCCAGTTGCGCGCGCTCGACGTGTTGGCCGATGAGTCCGGATCCGATCGGGCGGCGTTCTATGCGACATCTCGGCGCGCCATGTATCTGCTCGCCGTTTCGGATCTCGGCGCGGCACAGACGCTCATGGCGGAGGTCAACGAGATCGGCGCCCGGATTGCCGAGCCCGATCTCGAAGGTGTCGTACGCGCCCTGGCCGCTGACCTGGCCCGCCAGACGCACGACGTTTCTGCGCTGCGCGAGCAGGCCGAATCGTTCGAGGGCTTCGGCAAGGCCGAAGGCATCCAGTCCATCCAGGCGGAAGGCGCGGTGTTCTGGCTCGGCGCCGGTGAGCCGGAAAGAGCACGCGAGCTCGCCCTCCAGGCCGGAGGGGACGACCTCGGTGCCGTCCCCCGCGACGTGGACTTCCTCCTCACTGTCACGTCGCTCACCGCTGTCGCCGCTTCGTGCGGTCTTACCGACGTGGCCCGGCAGGGCGCGTCCCTTCTGGAGCCGTACGCCGGGCGGGCGGTCATCAACGCCGGTTCGGTCACGTTCCACGGCGTCGTCGATGACTATCTCTTCCGAGCCAACCGTGCCCGAAATTCCCGCGATCTCGACAAGTGGCGTGACAGTGCGCTGAGCAGCTATCGCCGCGTCGGGGCCACGTGGTGGGCCGGGCAGCTCGGCGGACACATCGTCCCGACCTCCATCGAGCGCACCGACAGCCTTCGACGTCTGTGCTTCTATCGCCGCGCCGATGGATTCTGGACGATCGGTGCGGATGGTTCGACCTGCTCAATGCCCGACCTCCGCGGCATGCACTACCTCCGGCTGCTTCTGTCGAGACCGGGCATCGAGATATTCGCCCATGAACTCTCCGACGCCGCCGGCGGACACGCTGGCACCGGCGTCATCCAGCGGGACTTCGACCTTGTGCTCGACGCCGACGCGAAGAATGCGTATAGACGCCGGCTGCAGCAGCTCGACGACGACCTCGAGGAGGCTCGAGCGTGGGCCGATCCGGCGCGACTCGAACGTATGGAAGCCGAACGCGATGCACTGGTGGCCGAGCTCGTCGCCGCGGCTGGACTCGGCGGGCGCACGCGACCGGTGGGCTCCACCGCGGAGCGATCTCGGGTCGCCGTGCGGAAATCGATTGCCACTGCGCTTACGCGCATTGCGGCCCTCGACGCGCCACTCGAACGGCTTCTGCGCGACACGATTCGCACGGGGGTCACCTGTCGGTACGAACCCGACCCCGGCCGAACCTTGGTGTGGATGCTCGATTCGCCCGAACTCCGCTGATCACGTCCCCCTCAACCGTGTCAGCGGTCGAGCGTGTCCGCCAGATCGCAGAGGAGGTCGATCCACCAGACGGGTCCGATCAGTGCGCGATCGGGCCACGGGGGCGGTGAGCCCTGGTAGTGGTGGATGACGCTTCCGGCTACGTAGTTGGCGCCGGATCCGGGCAGCGCGGTGTTTCGATGGTCGAGCCGGATGGTCGTCAGTCCCACCTCGATCCGCACGTCGTCGATGATGCTCATCAGGCGTTCGTGGGCGTCGGCGGTGAGGGCCCGATCTGACAGCGAGTTCGGGTCGGTGCGCACCTTCCGGCCGTTGCGCGGGTCGTACTGTCCGGGTTTCCAGGCCGGGTCGCGCACGTCCACGGCCGACTCGATCGCGCCGGTCACGCGACCAGGGTTTGCGCAGCTGACGGAGAGTACAGTGTGCCACTTCTCCCGGCGATTTCGGCTGGAGAGCGTGTTCAGGCCGAAGAAGAACCTGGCGAACTCGCTGCGTGCCGCGTCACCCTCGATCTCCACGTTGACGGCCCGGCCCCGCACCGTGCTATGGGCGCGGACGGAGCGCTCGCCACGCTTCTCGACCGACAGCCCCATCCGCTGGCCGAGCATGTTCCATGCCTGGGCCAGCGTGGGTTCGTCGCTGTCATGCTTGCGGGCCATCGGGGTCCGTTCGCTCGCTGCGCTCTCTTTTCGAGTGTTGGGTTGTCGGGGCGATCGCCGCGAGTCGGTGCGCGTCTCAGACCCGCGTGATGGCGAAGGCCGGGATGACCCGGGGCGCCGCCGAGGTGATGTAGCCGCCGAACTGCGGCATGATCTCGGCCTGCGCGTTGAGCGTGGCCGAAGCTTCGTCGGCCGGGAGCTCGGTGACGCGTGCCGCGAAGGTCTCCGTCTTGTATTCGACGGTGATCTCCGGGTTGGCAAGGAGGTTGAAGTACCAGTCGGGGTGCTTCGGCGATCCGGCCGCTGAGGCGAACACGACCATGTGGTCGGCCTGCGGAAGGGCGACGAGCGGGATCTCACGGACGGCGCCGCTCTTCGCCCCGATGGTGTGCAGGATGACCAGCGGTGCGTCGCCGAACTGGGCCACCTTGCCGCCGTTTGCCCGGAACTCGTTGATGACCTGGGTATTCCAATCGCTCATGACGTCCAGGCTAGGGGCAGTTCCGACCCGTGGCCGCACGATGGGTTGAGGCCGCGGTGAGGGGTCAACCGAGCACGGCGTCGGCGAAGGTGACGAGCGACGGGAAGCGGAGCCCTACTTCGACCTGCACCGGTGGCGTGGCCCCGGTTCCGGTTCGAGCGTGGCGTCGGTCGATCCACACCGACGGAAGACTGATCTCCCGGGCCGGACCGTGGTCGTGGAACAGCGACTGCGCTACGTGGACGACCTCATCGCGGGCGACGCCGATGTCGGGCAGCCGGGCGAACATGGAGTGGAAGTGATCGAGCGTTGGCTTGTAGGCGCCGACATCCTCGGCGGTGACGATCAAGTCGAAGTCGACCCCGAGCCGGAGGTTGCTGCGAGCGAATGATGCCCGGTCGACGTTCGACACGATGATGAGCCGGAAACGTTCCTTCAGTCGCCGCAGTGCCACGGCGGTGTCGGCGAAGGCGGGCCACGCACCGACACTGGCGCCGAACCCCTCACACTCAACTGACGTTGCCGTGTGGCCGAGGTCGTCGGCCATCCGGCGCAAACACTCGGCGAGTACCTCGGGGTAGGGCGTCGTCGGCATCTCGGCCTCGACGCGATGTTCGTTGGCGCTGAAGAGCGTGAGGAGTTCCTCAGTGGACAGATCAATGCCGCGCCACGCGCACCACGGCTGGAGAGCGTTGACGATTCCGCTTTCCCAGTCGATGAGCGTGCCGTAGCAGTCGAAGCTCAAGGCCCGACAGTCGTTGAAGACGGAATGGTGTTCGTCGGTCATGACGTCCTCTTGCTCGGTGCGCTCGATGTCGCTGGCGGATGCCTTGCACCGCCGGCCGTCTCGGACACCCGGCACGGCTCCTCTCACAGGCAGCCAGCTTTGCGCCGAGAAACGACCGCGTTGCGATCACCCCTTGAACCTGCCTGGTGGATTGTCGCAAGGCGCGCGTGGATTTCGGCGGGGCGCGCGTGGAAACGTGCGCTCCCCTGACGGGTGTGGGTTAGTAGATCTCGAAGAGTCCGGCTGCGCCTATGTCCGCCACCTGTGCACGGAGCGGCGGCATTTCGGGTGTGGGTTAGTAGATCTCGAAGAGTCCGGCTGCGCCCATGCCGCCACCAATACACATGGTCACGACGCCGAGCTTGGCGCCGCGGCGGTGGCCTTCCTGGAGGATGTGGCCGGCGCAGCGGGTGCCGGTCATGCCGAAGGGGTGGCCGATGGCGATGGAGCCGCCGTTGACGTTGTACTTCTCGGGGTCGATGCCGAGGCGGTCGCGGGAGTAGAGACACTGGCTGGCGAAGGCCTCGTTGAGCTCCCAGATGTCGATGTCGTCGACAGTGAGTCCATGGCGGGCGAGGAGCTTCGGCACGGCGAAGACCGGACCGATGCCCATCTCGTCGGGCTCGCAACCGGCGACGGCCCAGCCCTTGAAGGCGCCCATCGGCGTGAGGCCGCGCTTCTCGGCTTCCTTGGCCTCCATCATCACGACGGCCGCAGCACCGTCGGAGAGCTGGCTGGCGTTGCCGGCAGTGATGTACTTGCCCGGGCCCATGACCGGCTGGAGCTTGGCGAGTCCCTCGATGGTGGTGTCGGGACGGTTGCACTCGTCACGATCGACCACGTAGTCGACGATGGTCTCCTCCTTCGTCTCCTTGTTGACCAGCTTCATCTTCGTGGCCATCGGGACGATCTCGTCCTCGAACAGGCCGTTCGCCTGGGCCGCGCCCATCCGCTGCTGCGAGAGCAGGGAGTACTCGTCCTGGTACTCGCGGCTGACCTTGTAGCGCTCGGCCACGATGTCGGCGGTGTCGATCATCGCCATGTAGATGGCGGGGTACTTCGCCGTGAGCTCGGGGTCGAACGTCTCTCGGGCAGGTGAGCCGGACGGCAGGCTGATCGACTCGGTCCCGCCGGCCACGACGATGTCGGCGCCGTCCTGGATGATGTAGTTCGCCGCGAGGGCGATCGAGTTGAGGCCCGACGAGCAGAAGCGGTTGACGGTGGCGCCCGACGTTGTGACCGGAAGACCGGCGAGGAGCGATGCATTGCGGGCGATGTTGCCGCCCCCGTGGGCGATATTGCCCATGTAGACGTCGTCGACCGACTCGGGCTCGATGCCGGCCTTCTTGACGGCGTGGCTGATGGCGTGGGCGCCCATGGTCATCGGTGCCGTGATGTTGAAACCGCCGCGGCCCGCCTTGGCGAGACCCGTTCGGGCATAGGAAACGATGACTGCTTCGCGCATGGGATCTCTCTAGGTTCCGGTCGAGCGACGCTCGATCACTGGGAGGCGAAAGGATACCCGAGGGCCATCCGAGCAAGCCAGACCGAAGTCGCCCGACCGAGCTGTGGGCCGTCAATACTGAAATGGACCGAAGCGACTAACCGAGTGGCGAAGTGAACTTCGCGGGAGTCCCCAGATCTACTTCTGTCGGCATCGGATCCGATGATGATGCTCGAGAAGCGCGACGGGGCGCGGCCGGGCGCAGTTCGTACAGCAACGAATAAGCAAACAAGGACGGCCACCGCTTCGCCAAACGGCGGTCGAGCCAACGGATCCAGCTCGGTGCCGTTCGAATCCGACCCGTCTTCGGCGATCTGTCCGACGCGGCATCGAAAGGCAGCCCGAATCCATCGGAAGCGGTGATCGTCCACCCGGTGCGTACGGTGAGTCGACGAACGGCTCGCGCGCTGAAAAGGCGCATGTGTCTCTTGTCGAGTGACCCCCGCTGGTCGTAATCGAACAAACCGGCGCCGAGACGAAACCGGGGATACCAGTGACCGATGTTCGCGACTGACACGTAGAGAACGCCATTCGGTCGCAGCATGCGGTGGAGCGACCGAAGGAGCCGTTCGGGATCGCGGACGCGGGCAAGGACGTCCATGGCGAGGATTGCGTCAAAGGTGGCCTGTTCGACTGACGAGGCCACCTCGAACTCGGCGATGTGGTCGTCGAGCCGAGGATCCACGCCGCTCGGCGTCGTGGTGTTTGTAGGTCCGAGCAGTTCATCGAGGGTCACAACGCGGTCACCCCGCTGCTCAAACAGTGAACCCAGTTCGGTGTAGCCGTCACTTAGGTCGAGGAGCACGGCATCCGGGTGACTCTGGTGGCGCTCCGCAACCGCTCGTTCCGGCTCCGTCACCCGAGGGACGAACGACGACGTGAAGGCGAGATCGCCTGATCCAAGTCCGACCCGGTGAGCTCGGTAGCGCACCACATCGACGATGATCTCACGCGCATAGCTCACGCCATTGACGTAGCAGATCTCATCTCCGTAGAAGGTGGGAATCGGCACTTCAACGATCCTCTTGTTCGCCTCGAGCAACTGGAGAATGATCTGCGTGTCGAAACGAAAGCCCTGGTCATTACGCTCGAAGGGGATGTCTCGCAGTGCAGAGACGCTGTAGGCGCGATATCCCGAATGCCACTCGCTGAGAGAGGCCCCGGCGAGTGCGTTCTGGATTGCGGTCAAGGTCTTGTTGCCGATGAACTTGTAGGCGGGCATGCCACCCTTCCGAGCCGCCCCGGCGTCGAGCATCCGTGATCCGAAAACCGCATCGGCATCTCCAGCGACGATTGGTGCGACCATCTCAGGCAGATGTTCGGGCGCATACTGCCCGTCGCCGTGGAGCATGACGACGATGTCGAGCCCGTTCTCGATTGCCCAGTGGTACCCGGCCTTCTGGTTTCCGCCGTAGCCGAGATTGCGCGAACGGGCCACGATCTCCAATGGAAGTTCTGAGTCGGAAAGGTACCGAACGCCCACTTCGAAGGTCTGATCGGTCGAATGGTCGTCGCTCACCAGAACGGCGGTGATCTGATCCCGGAATGCTGATGGAATCCGATCGAGCACCGACGCAAGCGTCGACTGCGCGTTGTACGCGACGACGAGAACGCCTATTCGCGGCTTCGCCTGTTCCATAAGAGTCCTATCGACATCACTATTGCCTGCCTGAAACACTTGCGGACGAAGCCTAGGGAGTAGCCCGAGCCGTCGGCCCGACAGTTGGAGATGTTCCGTTCGGGGCCACGGTTTCGGATGCCGTGACGACGGCAGGCACCCGCCCTTCGATGGATGTCGCGGTCGTCGTGCCCCGATCGCGTTTCAGGCCGGGTTCCATCCGCCTCCACACGACGACCGAACCCTCTCGGTGGACCTCGGAGAACACTCCGCTACGAACGACAACTTCGTCATATGTTGCGCGATCATCCGGTCCAAGAACGCCTTCGTTCATCACGACGTAATCGACACGGTCCCCTCCGCGGGCGACCTCTCCACCTGCCCCCCAGTAGGAGATCTTCCAGGGGTTCGGGAACGTGTACGCCTCGAATCGATGAGTCAGGTGCGGCGTCAAGAAATAGGGAGAGGACGTCACGACACTTGGATCCTCGGGAACAAAGGCAAGCGCCCGTCGATAGGACGCCGAGGTCGATTGCTCCCCGTTCGGCCAGAAGCCATCGTTGACCTTCTCTGACCATGGACCGATTCCGGTGTTGCGAACACCGAACGTGAAGAGCCCGACCAGAAGCACGAGACCCCAACGCGAAGCAACGCGCGTCCGCCCAGCAATCCCGCGAACCATGGCCACCGTCGTCGACACCAGCGGCATTGCGACGTAGTGGTACTTCGGGTCCCATATGAAGCTCAGGGTGTTCAGGAGATTCACCAAGAACTGCGGAACACCGATCAGCAGTGACGTTGGGCTGAGAAGCCCGACGTAGCCGAACGGGCGCAGTATCTGATCTGCGTAGTTCTCGGCCTGGTGTTCCCGCAACACCTTGAAGTAGAGATCTGGATTGACGACAGCGTTTCTTGCCAGTTCCGTCGGCGTCTTTCCGAGAGGCCCGAACAGGTCTTCATAGAAGGCTGACCGGCCGAGGAGTTGAGGAATCATCAGCTTCGTTGCGAAGACGAAGTACGCGAGCGCCGCCACGAAGGTGATCAGGCCGTATCGGCGGTTCTTCCGGACAACGATCACTAGCCCCAACATCGCCACCGCAAGCGCAATGTCCTCCTTCCAGAGCAGCGCCGCTACGACGGCACCCGCATACCATCGCCATCGTTCGTGCTCGGCAAAGGCCCAAGCCGCCAGCACGAAAGGGATGGCCATCGTCTCAGGATGGAACAGTTCCTGAATGAGCCATCCGGACGATGGGTGCCCGAGGTACGCAACGCCCAGCACAAGCGCGAACCAGCTGTTTCCCAACAGCTTGCGAGCTGCGAAATACGTAGGAACCGCTCCGGACGCAACCGCGCATGCTTGTGCCACGTTCAAGAAATTCGGTCCCGCACCGAACTGGTAGAAGGGAACGAAGACGCCAACGGCGGGATTCCAGTGGTGGCCGAGGAACGGCAGGCCCCGCACGGTTAAGAATTGGCGTCCCCTCCCGAGCAGCCAAATCCCCTGGTCGTAGATTCCTAGGTCGTAGTCGAAGCTGCCGAACTGTTCGTGGCGAGCGATGACGAGTTGACTGAAACGCAACGCGTACCAACCCGTGATCAAGAACAGCAACAGCGCTGGCAGCCGGATGGCGAATGCTGGCGTTGTTGACCAACGGGCGCCCAGTGTTCGCGTGCGAGCGACAAAGGTGGAGAGCTGGTCCAACGGCCGACCTCTCCTGGCGTTCGGGTGCTCGGCCTCCGGTTCTTCGCCCGCTGGATGGTCTTGCTCTACTCGAACTAGATCTTCCCGCTCGCTTTCCATCAACCTGGGCCCTCTTTGCTCGACGAAAGCACGCTACCGATTCTCGCCGCGTTCCCCGGTGACCCTTCTCCGCGCAAGGCTCGGCGCCGAGCCGCCGGGGGTTGGTTGGACCCGCTTCGTGAACCCACTATGCTCTGTACCCCTATGAAGCCCGGCATTCACCCCGCCGATTACCGTCCGGTGGTCTTTCGCGACCAGTCGGCCGGGTCGACGTTCCTTTCCCGTTCCACCATCAAGACCGCGAAGTCGATCGAATGGGAAGACGGCTCTACGTATCCGCTGGTCGACGTCGAAATCTCGATGGCCAGCCACCCCTTCTACACCGGCAAGATGAAGATGCTCGACGCCGCAGGCCGCGTCGAGCGTTTCGAAAAGCGCTTCGGCAAGCGCTCGAACTGAGGTATCGGCAATGGCATCGAAGTCCAACGTCAAGCGGCCCATCATCAAGCTGCGCTCGACCGAAGGGTCGGGCTTCGTCTACGTGACGAAGAAGAACAAGATCAACGATCGCGAACGACTCGAATTGAAGAAGTTCGATCCGGTTCTGCGTCGTCATGTCATGTTCAAAGAAGAGCGCTGATCCTGCCGGGCTTGGGCCCGGCAACGTCACGCTCATCGTGAGCTCGAAGTCGACCGAAGGGTCGACTTCTTCGCGTCCGGTGCCATGACGACCGGGCCGCGAGGTGAACCAGCACCGTCGTTGTGGACCGACACCGGAAGTGCAGCGCTCCTGCGGCCGCCGCTCGACGGCGACGCGACGGTCGATGTGGTCATCGTGGGCGCCGGGTACTCCGGACTGTGGACGGCCCTGACGCTCCGACGGCTGGACCCAGCGCTGTCCGTGCTGGTCGTCGAAGCGGAGCGTGTGGGCTTCGGTGCCTCGGGCCGAAACGGGGGGTGGTGTTCGGGGCAGTTCCCGGTCGACATCGCGGAGATGGGGGCGCGGTTCGGACGCGCGCCGGCTCTGGCGATGGCAACAGCGCTTTCCGCAGCCGTCCGTGATGTGGGAGCGCAGTGCGCGTCCGAAGGCATCGATGCCGAGTTCGTTGCCGCCGGGACCCTGACTGCGGCCCGGACGCCCCGCCAGATGCGTGGCGCCGAGGCAGAGGTCGAGCTCGCCCATGCCTCGGGTCTCGGCGACGGCGACGTGTGCCTGCTGTCGGCGGATGAGGCCAGGGGTCTCGTCGGTGCCTCACGCACCCTCGGCGGTGTGTTCTCGCCGCACTGCGCGGCGTTGCATCCCCAGCGACTCGTCCACGGGCTGGCGCTCGCCGCCGAACGACACGGGGTACGGATCGTGGAGCGCACCCGGGCGGAACGGATCGAACCGTTCGTGGTGACTACAGACCGCGGGACGATTCGTGCTTCGATCGTGGTCCGGGCCACCGAAGGTTGGACGCCCGAGCTGCCCGGCCTCCGACGACGTGTCGTCCCCGTCTACTCGCTGATGATCGCCACCCGAGTGCTGACCGACGGCGAGTGGGAACGGATCCGATGGCCGACCCGGGTTACGTTCAGCGATGGACGCATGATGATCGTCTACGGCCAGCGGACTGCTGACGGGCGCATCGCCTTCGGCGGACGCGGCGCGCCGTATCGGTCGGGCTCGCGCGTGCACTCGTCGATGGAGAACAACGCGGCCGTACATCGATCGCTCGAAGAGGCGCTCGTGGATCTGTTCCCGAGCCTTCGCGGCGTCGAGATCACGCATCGGTGGGGTGGCCCCCTCGGGATCCATCGTGACTGGATGCCGTCGGTGGGGGTGGACCGAGCGACGGGCCTCGCATGGCTCGGCGGCTACGTCGGCGACGGAGTCGCTGCCGCCAACCTTGCCGGACGAACGGTCGCGGAACTGATCGTGGGACAGGAGACGGAACTCACCTCACTTCCCTGGGTGGACCGTCGCTCCCGCCCGTGGGAACCGGAGCCGCTCAGGACCATCGGGGTGCGAGGAGGGCAGTGGCTGGCGTCCTCGATCGACCGGGCTGACTCGCTCGGCAAGCCTGCTGCGGTTCGTCGACGGCTGCTGGCCTCGCTCTGGTGATGGCGTTCAGGCGGCGCTGGTCGCCGTGCCGAGCGACTGAACGTCGCCCGCCGGGCGGACGATGTCAGGGATGCCGACAGTGGTGAGGGACCCGTCGCCGACGTCGTAGTACGCGCCCCACACGATTGTCCCCTGGGGCAGGTACGGACAGGCGCGGACGAGGGTCACGTCTTCGGTGACGCTTGTGATCAGGTCGTCGAACGCATGGAAGCGCATCGACGGACGCAGGCCGGAGACCTCCTCGACGCGGTCGGCGATGGTGTCATCCGTCTGCCCGTGAAGTCCGCAACCAGTGTGATGGATCACTGCGATCTCCCGGGTCCCGAGCGCATTGGTGGACAAAACGAGCGAGCGGATCGCGTCGTCGGTGGCCCGTCCTCCGGCGTTGCGAAGGATGTGTGAGTCGCCGATCTGGAGGCCGAGCAGGCGGAACAGATCCAGGCGGGCGTCCATGCAGGTGAGGATTGCGACACGGCGGGTCGGGCTGGCCGTGAGGTCGTCGTGCTGGAAGCTCGCCCGGTAGCGTTCTGCGCTCGCCACCATCTTCGGCCGTTCCACGGGCCTCAGAGTAGCCGACCGTTTCCTGCGGGTCTGAAGCGCAGTTCTGGAATTCGGCTGCCTCTCTGAGAAGCGTCAGGCCGTCAGCGAATGGCCTGGAGGCGATCGATGCGGTCCGACGTCGGAGGGTGGGTCCGGAACAGGTTCGCGAACTTCACGTCGCGACCTGTCAGCGGGTTGACGATGTACGCCTGCGCCTGGGCCGGCTTGACGTGCATCGGGATTCGCGCAGCGTACGCCTCGATCTTGGCGAGGGCGCTGGCCAGCGCGAGCGGATCGCCAGAGATCGCCGCACCTGCCGAATCGGCCTCGAACTCTCGCGAGCGGGAAAGGGCCATCTGGATGATCGACGCGGCAAGCGGGGCGACGAGCATCATGAGCAGCAGCACGAAGGGGTTGGGACGGTCCTCGTCGTTGCCGCCGAACATGCCGGCGAACATTGCCATGTTCGCCAGTGACGAGATGCCGGTCGCGATCGCCGCGGCAATCGAGCCGATCAAGATGTCCTTGTTCTTGATGTGACCGAGTTCGTGGGCGACGACGCCGCGCACTTCGCGCCGATCGAGGAGCTCCAGGAGTCCCGACGTGACGGCCACGACGGCATGGCGTTCGTTCCGGCCGGTGGCGAACGCGTTCGGCTGGGGGGAAGGTGAGATGAACAGGCGAGGGGGCTTCATGCCCGCCCGGGCAACCATTTCGGCGAGGTCGTCCTGGAGCCACTGGAGCTCTCCGGGAACAACTTCTCGGGCACCCGCGGCCCGGACGGCCAGCTTGTCGCTGAACCAGTAGGACCCACCGACCATGGCGAATCCGAGGAAGGTGCCGATCAGCAGGCCGACGCGCCCGCCAAGGGCAGCGCCGGCGGTGACGAGCCCACCCGTGAGCAGAGAGAGAAGGGCAACGGTCTTGAGGTTGTTCTTCGAGAACATGTGGTGCTTTCGGTTCGGGGACGTACGAGTGAACCGAAAGTCTTCCCGCCTCGAGCGAATCCGTCTGGACTGCGACGAGGTGGCTGATCCGGCTTCTTGCTGCGTGTGCAACAGGAAGCGTGTTGACGGTCAGCCGTTGTGGGTACTCCCCTTCGTGAGGTGTCAGACTACAGAAGTTCTCTTCCTACGTCAAACGCCGCGGTCATGCGCCGCGGCGCCGTGGGGTCGTGGGTTCCCCTGTCGACACGAGAGCGAGCACGTCGCCGATCTTGCGATGCTGCTCGAGGGGGTGTCGAAGCGGTCG
>JANPDB010000526.1:0-7785 GCA_031431255.1 Acidimicrobiia bacterium
GATCGTTTCCGCAATCCCTGCACAACGAAAGTGAGTCAATAGATGGCAACGATCCTCGCCCACATCACCATCAGAGCCGGCAAGGAAGCCGAGTTCGAGGCGATCGCGCAGACACTGCACGCGGCGTCACACGCCACCGAATCTCATCTGCGCGCCTACGGGTATTGGCGCGGTAGCGAACCCCGCACCTACTACACGCTCCTGGCGTTCGACAGCTTCCTCGACTTCATCGCCCATCAGACGAGTGACCATCACGAGGTTGCGTCGCCCCAACTCGGCGGTTGCATCGAGGCCATGCGCCTGGAGTGGGTCGACCCGATCCAAGGTGCGTCGACGCTGCCGCCGACCCGGGCACAAGACGCGCCGGCCGATGCCGACGAGCTCACCGCACGGTATGCCGCGCGCTACGCCGCCCAGATCGCCGACTGGTGGCCTCCCCGAAATTGACGTGGGCCAGCTGGCTCGCTCAGGCCAGCAAAGCCGTGGTTTCGTGAGTTCTCTGGTCCCAGATAGCCAGCTGGCCCGCGGTGTTGTTCCGCGTCAGTCGGCTCGTCCTCGGAGAACCTCCGGTGCTGACGCGCCGCGCATCACGTAGACGGCGAGTCCGACGAGATTGAGACCGGCGGCCATGAGGTACGCGCTGCGGTAGCCGCCGCCGTGATCGCGAAGCCAACCCATCGACAGCGGGCCGAACGCGTTGCCGGCGGCGATGAAGATCGCCGAACGACCGTAGATCCGCGCGTAGTCACGGACACCGAACACCTCGGCGAGCAGGAGGGGATGGAGGAGCAGCACGTTGCCGACCCCGAGACCGAACAGCACCGCCCCGACGTAGATCGCCAATGGCGATTGGGCGAAGGCGAGTGCGGAAAGTCCCACCGCCTGGATGCTCAGCGCGCATATGGCAAAGCGATAGCTGGAGAAGCGGGTGACGATTGCGCCACCGGTGAGGCGGCCGATCACGCTGCATGCGGCGAGAAGGCTCACCACCTTTGTGCCGGTCGACTCGCCGGCTCGCTCGTTGGCCAGCTTCACGAGCTGGGAGATGCCGCCCACCTGCCCGAGAAGACCGAGAGAGAATGCCGCGGTGATCGCTGCGAAGGCGAGGGACCGGATGGCGTCGGCGAACGGAAGTCCGGGAGCGACCGTTGCTGCGGAGGTGACGACAACCCGGTCGCCGTCGGGAGCGAGTCCCATCCGGGACGGATCCGGACGGAGCGCAAGCACGGGGATCACCACCACGCCGAGGAAGAACATCACCGCGATGGTCGTCATCGCCGAAGGGAGCGAGTGGTCCTTGAGCAGGCGGGCAGCGATCGGCGTCAGCGTGATTCCACCGACGGACAACCCGGTGGTGGCGATGGACAGGGCCACGGACCTGCGTCGATGGAACCACCGGGTGATGACCGTGTTGGCGACGAGCACGGCGGTGCACGTGAAGCCGGCGCCGAAGAGCGCATACACGGGGTAGAGCTGCCAAAGTTCGGTGAGGTGGCCGATGAGCACCATGCAGACGGATGCCATGAAGGCACCGACAACGACGAAGAGCCGGGGATCGAACCGGGCGAGCAGCCGGGCCACCACCACGCCGGTGAAGCCGGAGGCGACCCAAAAGGTGGAGGTGGCGAGGGAGACCTCGAAGACCGAGAATCCTCGCTGCTTGGTCAGCGTGTTCAAGAACAGCGGCAGCCCGTAGAAGGTGAGTCCGGCAGCAAACGTCAGCTGGACGAACACTGCGGCGACGATCACCCATCCGTAGAAGAAACGGGTGGGCGGATCGCCGCTCGGAGTTGTCGGAGACACGGCGGGCCACCCTACTGACGCACGGTGGCGACGGTCTACGCACGGGCGTCGAGTGTGGCGACCTCGTAATCGCCGAAGGCGGAGTCGGCCGTGACCAGGGTCAGCGCTTCGTCGATCGCCTGGGCGATGAGCATTCGGTCGAACGGGTCTCGGTGGTGAGGGGCAGCGCGGCTGCTCGTTCGGCGTGGGCGGAAACAATCGCCACCTCGGTGAAGCCCGATCGCTGCAACTCTCCGGCGAGACCATCGGGCATCCGCAGTCGGCCGAGAGCTCTTTTGCTACCAAGTTCCCACGGAGTCACGGGTGAAAAGAAGACTTCGGTGGCCGTGTCGGCAGGTCGGTCGGCCACGCAACGATGCGGGCAACGGGTTTTCCGCCTCGGGCGAGAATGACCGTTTCCCCCGCCTCGGCGAGGCGAGTGAGTTCCGACGGGCGGCTCTTTGCCTCGTGGGTGTTGACCAGGCCTGAACATGATCCTAGCTTAGCTAGGTCCATATGACTCGACTTTGCCGTCAGACTCAGCCAATGTCGACGCCGAGCGCGGCGGCGAGGCGGTGCGGGTCGAAGGTGATCATGCCCGGCATGCTGGGCGGAAATGATTCCAGCAGCGCGACGAGGTCACGACGGCGAGTCGGGTCGTCTGCCGCTTGGCGCGGGGTGAGGCCTCCTAGTGCGGGAACGCCTTCGGACATCCATCGCTCTTCCATCTGCACGGCGATTTCCGCCATGACGTCGGGCGTCATCTCTGCGTCCGACCCGCCTCGGATCCCCAACGGCGTCATCGTCGGGACGTCGAGCCCGAGGTCGGCGAAGTCCTCCGCGAACTCTCGGTCCTCGATGTCGTCGATCGTTGCGTCTAACTCCTCGAAGTCGCCAATTGCAGCCCGTACGAGGGCGAGCGCCTCATCGTGACGTCGGACCGAGTTCGTCTCCACCAGCAGCCACACGCCGTCGCTCGAGTTGCCGACCTGGATCGCTCCGCGGATGGTGTGTCCGAGTCCTCCGCTACCAATCACGTGCCACGTCTCGGCGGAGCCATCGTTGTCCGATTCGACTACCTCGAGGTCGCCGTGTTCAGCGAAGGCCGCAGAGACGGCGTCGACCGTGACGGGACGCCCCGCGCGCACCAGCGAACGGTGGATCACGATCTCGTCGCTGTCGGTGTTGCGCATGATCCGATCGCCAGCGGTCGGCCGGACCTGATCACCCCCACTGACGAACTGGGCAAGCGTGAAAGCGTCCGGTCGACCATTGGACAGGTCGAGCATCTCGAGGGTTCGGTCGCGATCACGGAAGGCGATTTGCATACATCCGAACGACATCTGCACGGCATCGCCGTTGTCGACGAGCCGTGACAGGAACATCGCGCCGACACCGTAGTGACGACTCGTTTCGGGGGCTTCGATGATCGATCGCTCGCCGCTGCGAAGGTCCCTGATCCAAAGCGACTTCCCTACGACGCGATCCTCCACCTCGTAGAGCCCGAAAGGTCGGTCGGCCCACGAGCGGACGATTGTTGCCAGACCGTTCGGCCATATCGCTCCGTCGCCGAGTACCGTCTCGAGGAAATCCTCTGTACGCATGCGATCGCTCACGTCGGCGTCAACAACGAAGGTGGTGATCATGTTGCGCTGATCAGCCTCGGGCACGGCGTCGAGCTCCTCGACGAGTTCGGCGAAGTACCGCTGATTTGTCCGCTCGAACCAGAGGAGCTGCAATGCCTGGACCCACGGGACCATCGAACGCACTGCGATGAAGGTGGGCGAGGCGTCGTCGGTGTCGATCGATTTGCCGTTGTGGCACTGTTTGTACTTCCGGCCGGACCCGCACGGACAGGGATCGTTTCGACCGACGGATGGGCCGCTGTTGCGCACCGTGCCGCGACGCACGGCCGAGCACGCAAAGCGGAGTATCTGCCGTGGAGACGCCGACTCTTGGTTCTGAATCACGGCCCGGGAAACGCCGCCTGCCGCAACCCAATCCTGCAGCGCGATGTCGAGCTTGGCTCGCCCGGCTCCGTCATACGCGTTGACGGCGGCGAACCAGACGAGGTCGTCATGCACGGCAAGGACTCGTGCGTCGTTTCGTGCCGCGTTCCGCAGGAGCGCTTGCGCCGTGCTGACATCGGGAGCCAACCGTGATGCCAGCCAATCGATGCGGGCCCGCGTGGTTCCGCTCGTATCCTTCGCTGCATCGGCCAGCACGGCAGCGATGGCATTCGAGAGGTCTCGGTCGTCGTCGGTGGCTTCGTCAGCGAGCGGCGCATCGCTGCTTCGCCGCCGGAAGTCCCGGATCACATTCTCGGCCAGGCCCTCGACCACGCCCGGCGTGGCGAGGTTCGCGGTCAGCGCTCGGCGGCTCTCGATCGAAGACGGCTCACCACGCCGTGCCGCCTGCACGACGTCCATGGTGCCCATCATCGCCTTGGCCACCGTTGGCGTGACCGCCCAGATGTTGGCGAACATCTCGTACATCCGGCGATGGTCGTAGGTCTCCCAGTCGACCCGGGGTCCACCGATCAGGTTCAGATGGATCGATCTTCCCGCGGCCTCCACAACTTCGCTGATCGGTGCGACCCAGCCCGTCCGGTCGGTTCCGTCGATGCCCACTGCGCCGGTGACTCCTTCGAGTACAACGTCGATGACACGGCCGCTCTCCTCACCGGAGATGGCCAGGACTGCACTGTCGAGTGATGCGCGCAGTGTGGCGTCGAACGACGGCGACGTCGAGGCATCGGTGAGGCTGACCCTCCACCCGCTCGACGTGCCCGTGAGGGCGACGAGCAGGCTCGAGCCGTTTCGAAGCCATCCGGTCGGACCGACGATTGCTCGGTTCAGGACACCCACTGAACCGAGGTGGTCTGTCCTCGTCGGGTTCTCTGGAAGGTCGCATTCGCCCCAAGCCACGCCGTCGAGCCCGGTCAACACCCCCGGTCCGGTCGACTCGGCTTGGCGTCCGTCTTCGGACGGGAGGATCATCAGCGGCACCGCGAAGTCGGGAAAGGCTCGGACCACTCCGGTCTCCGCTTCGACCGCCGTGATCCGGTGGGTGAAGGTAATCCCGTGGACGAGCTTCTCGAGAAGCATCACTGCCTCGTCCTCGGGACCAACGAAGACCATGCCGCCGTCGTCTTCGATGCCGAGATCGATGAGCTCGGCGGCGTCGGTCGACTCGAGACCTTGATGGAGTGCCAGGCGATCGGCAAGGTCATCCAGCGGTAAAGGTCCGTCCGAGAGCTCGCGCCGCAACCACCGGCGAAGGGCGTCCGCCGTGAACGGCAACCGAGGCGTCGGAACGATTATCTCCATCGATGAATCTTCGCCGACCTGGCGTCCGACGTTGTGCGTGCCGTTGCTCACGGAGCAACGACACGCACAAGGAGCCGTCTACAGGTGGTCGAAGAGTTCGCCCGCTCCGTTGTCCACGGCGTTCTCGAACGAGCGGGTGATCATGGCGTCGAGCAGCGTCCGGCCGCGTTCGTTGCCAGGATCGGCGTCGCTGATGGCGATCTGGGCCCAGGCCTGCTGCAGGGTGCAGAAGCGGTAATCCTCCACACAGCGTTCCAATGAGTACCCGGTGACGCCCTGGGCCAGGAGTGCGTCGTGGTACCTGCGCAGGAGCCCGTCCTGCCAGTCGCGACGATGCTCGGGGGTGACCGACATCCCGAGGAAGTTGGCGACGTCCCAGACCCCGACGTGGCGGGTCATGATTTGGAAGTCGAGCATCGTGACGGCGCCTTCGCCGGCCGATCCTCCGAAGAGAAAGTTGTCGGCCCGGAAGTCCGTGTGGGTCAGGGTGACATTGCCGCGCTCGACCCACCAATCGAGCATGTCGGGATAGCGCGGCGTGAGCTCGTTCATCCAGCCCATCGCTTCGGCGGGGAGCTTCGACGCCCACCGGTGCTCGAAGGGTCCCATCTTCTCCATCACGAGATCCTTCGCACCCTTGTAGGCCGGGTTGTTCCACGGCGGCAGCCACTCCATGGCGTAGAGCTCGGGCTTCTCCCAGAACGTGGCGTGCAGCGTGGCTCCGATGTCGACGATCCGCTCGCAGTCGTCGAGCGTCGCCCCGACGATCTGGTCGATCATCCGTGCCCCGGTCACCTCTTCCATGAGGATGATGAACGGGGCCCCGGACGGGTCGGCCTCGGCGTGGAAGCTCCGTGGCACCCGCAGAGAAAGCGATGGTGCCAGGATGTTGTAGAAGTTCACCTCGCGTACGTAGAACCCCATGATCTGGCTCACGAACACGTTCGCCGGGAACAACGACTGGCACTTCGCCACCATGGTGGCCGGGCCGCTCTGGCCGGGTGCGTAGGTCAGATGGATCCGGGCGACCTCGCCGAGGATGCCGACACCTTCGCCGAGGTTCTCCACCCGGACGGCCGTGACCGTCCCCACGTCGTCGTGTCCGGCGAGAACCTCGTTGAGCCATCCGGCGGTGATATCGGTGGACTGGACGGGGATGGACATGGTGCTCCTTCGCAGGTCGTTTGCGTGACGCAGGACGTCGCGTCTTCTCTGGCAGCCAAGGAATCTACCGATTGATCAATTACGGTGCCGTTCTCCTACGATCTCAGCCGTTCACCGAACCCACAGGAGAATCCACGCCATGAGCGAAGCGAACGAACCGACACCCCGTGAGGCCATCGCCGAACTGGTCCATCGCTACGCCGATGCCGTGGTGCACCGCAACGGCGAGCAATGGGGGAACTGCTGGGCCGTGGACTCGCGTTGGATCCTTTCCGCCGACCGCGACGTCGTCGGCCGAGACGCCATCGTTGGGTTGTGGACAAGAGCGATGACGGGGATGGCGGCCGTAGTGCAGAACGTCTACAACGGCGAAGTCAAGGTGCACGGTCTCACGGCGACTGGCCGCTGGTACATCGGTGAACACTTCCTCCGATCGAACGGCGGGCCGGGGATTCTTCTCGCCCACTACGACGACACGTATGCCTGCATCGACGGCGACTGGCTGTTCACCAGTCGTCAACTGTTCCCGCACTATCAGGGCCCGCCGGATCTGTCCGCCCCCTTCCTGAACGCTGTCGCTCCCTCCGCGTAGACCCGAGCAAGGACAACCACACAATGCCGCTGTTTGCCCGACGCCTGGCCGACGAACGACCCGGTGAGATCGCGCTTCGCGATCCCCTCGTGGCGATGGGCTGGGCCGACGTCGACGATGCCCTGGATCGCGTGGCCAACGGCCTCGCCCTGATCGACCTCGGACCCGCCAGGCGTGTGTCGGTGTTTGCGGAGAACGCTGCGCAGACCGCACTCGCCCATCTCGGCGCGTTGCTCGGCGGCGCGTCGACGGTTCCCGTCAACTTCCACCTCACCGCCGACGAGGCGGCTTACATCCTCAAGGACTCGCAGACCACGGTGCTCTTCGTCGGTCCGGAAACGGTTGAACGGGGCGTTGCGGCTGCGGCGCAGGCCGGGGTGGCGACGGTCATCGGATGGCGATGCAAAGGAGTAGCCGGCGTCATCGACTGGGACGAGTGGCTTGCCGCCTCCCCGACCGGAGCGCCGTCGCTCGACATCGCACCCCTCCCGAACCTGCTCTACACGTCGGGCACCACGGGACTCCCCAAGGGAACCGAATTACCGCCGACGATGTTCGCCGGCGGCGTCACGATGGCCGAGCACCTCGATGGACTACGCGCCAACCGCTTCGCCCAGTTCGGCACGCATCTGGTGGTCGGGCCGATGTATCACACGGGTCCGCTGAGCGGCATGCGACTGCTTGTCGCCGGCATCCCGTCGGTGATCCTCGCCAAGTTCGATGCCGAGGAGACCCTGCGCGTCATCGACACCTACAAGACCGAGAGCGCGGTGATGGTGCCCACGCACTTCGTCCGCCTGCTCGCGCTGGGCGATGAGGTGAAGGCCCGCTACGCCGTTTCCTCGATGAAGAGCGTGGCCCACACCGGGGCGAAATGCCCGATCGACGTCAAGCGGGCGATGATCGGGTGGTGGGGGC
>JANPDB010000527.1:0-2774 GCA_031431255.1 Acidimicrobiia bacterium
TCGCCGTGTTCGCCTTTTCGGCGTTCGTCGGTGGCGCCATCCCGGGAGTGGCTACGGCTCTGGCGGCCCGGGGTCTCGGCATCAGTCCGATGTCAGCCGGTGTCGCCGGAGCAGGCGGACTCGTTGCGGTCGGTCTCGACACCTTCGTGGTGAACCGCTCCCGCTGGGCCCGTCCGCTCGCCGTTCACCGGCAGGTTCCCCGAGACTACGGGCACCGCTTCGGACCATGGAAAGCGGCCGCCCGTTACGGTCTGCGCATGGGGTTCGGGCCAGCGACGATCCTGGTCTCCTGGATGTGGTGGGTGGCCTTTGTCGTGGCCGCGATGGCCGGCTTCGGTTGGATCGTGGGCGGCTCTCTCGCGTTCGCATTGATACGTGCACTTTCGATGTATGCCTCGTCGGCCGGGGTTCGCGACGGAACGGAGATGGCCGAACGGAGTGCCCTGGTGCGTCGTCTCGAGCCCCAGGTCGTCCGCGGCACATCGGTGGCGGTCGCCGCGCTGTCGCTCATTGCGATCGCGGGATCGGTGAGATGAGCATCAGCGGGGTGCCGTCACTGCGTTCGCTTCTCGTTGGCTTCTCGTTCGACCCCCTGGCCGCGGAGATCGAGACGTCCGACCTGGAACTTCCCGACGCGGCTCTGCTTCATCGGGACCCGCAAGCCGAACGGAGTCGGTTGACCACACGCGGCTTCCGCGTTGGGGCCCTCCGGACCTGGTGGATGCTCGACGAACCCCAAGAGCTCTTGGCACGCGTTGCGCTCTACCGCATGGGGGATCCGATGGCGGCCGGTCTCGGTGTCGCGGACTCGTGGTCGGAGCTCCACGCGGGAAACGCCCGCATAGCTCGGTCTGACGCCACAATCGTCGCGTTGGTATCCGAGGATCATGTGGAGGGAACCCCGGTCTGGACGGCGCTGGCGTTCGGTTGTGTCGCCGAGATTGTCGTGGCCGTCATCGGGTGCGCGGCGAATGCAGACGACGCGACTCGTTCCTGCGTCGCCCTCTTCGACGCGCAGATGGCGCGGCTCAGGGCTCCGTGATCGCGAGACCGAGCCGAAGCAGGGTCGACTCGTCGAATGCGCGGCCGAGTAGGTCGACCCCCGGAACCGCGACGTTGTCAGAATCAACGCCGTGCCCGAGCGCCAGGGCCGGCAGCCCGCTGGTCGCGGAGAACTGGCAATTCGCGCTCGCCTGGCGCTGACCCCGTGGAGCGGGCCCGAACGGTGTCGTGGGATACGTGAGCGCGTCGAGACCGTTGCCGTCGAGCAATGCCGTGAGACTTGACGCGGAGAGTTTCCGGTCACGAAGCCGGGACGCATAGGTCAATCGGTTCGGAACTCGGAGGGAGTCGACGAGCCAGGTTGACTCGTCCGCGCCCGCCAGCACGAGGGGTCGAGTGGCCGCGGACTCGTCATCGATCACGCTCGAGTACGGAGCCTTCGCCATCGAGACGTTCACGAGGTCGATTCCTGCTGCACTCATCTTGTCGAGCATCGTGAGACCCGTTGAGTCGCGGCGAAACGGCCCGAGCGTCCGGACGACACCGACGCGCCAGCGACGGGACACGTCCGACACCGGTCCGCGCGGCCCTTGCAGATCCTCTGTGTACGTACGATCGGGACGCGGAGCGAGCTGTGTCAGCGGGTCCCGCGGGTCTGCTCCGGCGATCACGTCGAGCAGGCGGGCGAGCATCCGGACGTCCCTCGCCATCGGGCCGACAACGTCTTGAGTCGGCGCGAGCGGAACGATCCCGGCCCGGCTCACCAGGCCTGGCGTGGGACGCAACGCCACGATGACGTTCGCCGCCGCCGGATAGCGGAGGGAGCCGCACGTGTCCGTCCCGAGAGCGGCGTCAACCTCTCCGAGGGCCACAGCGACGGCGGAGCCGCCGCTCGAGCCCATCGGTCCGCGGCTCGGGTTGAGCGCATTCGCCGTCGCGCCGGTTGTCTCGCTGACCGATCGGACGCCGCGCGCCCAGGTGTCCATGTTCGTGTGGCCGGCGATCACCGCCCCGGCCGCGAGCAGCCGATCGACGATCGACGCGTTCCGCGTGGGTCTTCGGTTGCGGAGGGCTGCGGCACCTGCGGAGGTGGGCAGCCACGAGAGGTCGATGTTGTCCTTCACGGCGACCATCAATCCGGTCAGCGGGCCGTTCGGTGCACTCTTGGCCTGGGAGAGCGCAGCCACCTCGTCGAATCCCGTCCAGTGCCGCAAGCCCAGGTGCGATCGGATGACGGCGAAACGGGCGATGACCGACTCGATGCGCTCGTCGACCGTCGCTGCGAGACGGCCGGATGCCGGTGCGGGTGGGGACTGGCGGGCGAGGAGCGAGCAGGCGCCGATCAGTGCCACAGCAAGGGCTCTCCGTCGGCTGTGTGCTGCAAACGGCCAGCGCGTCACCAGCGTTCCCAGGTCCAACCGACCGGGCGACCCTGTTCGTAGGGCATTACGCCATGGAACGACCGCGGGTCGTCGTCGAAGACGAGCGGCAGGAAAAACCGGTCGCCTTCCCACATCGGGAGATCGGCCGCCTCGCGGTCGTCAGCATCGGGACTGCATGCCCGGAGCAGACGCGGAAGCGGTATCCATTCCAGTCGGCCCTCCTCGTTGCTCGACGGGGGAACTCCGGTCCACCCGTCGACGAGGAAAACGAAGCCCAACCAGTCCTCACCGTTCGGCCCGAAACCGGGCCAGCTCACCGTTCCGCGCAACTGCATCGAAGTGACCTTGATCGCGGCCTCCTCCTGCAACTCGCGCCGTAGTCCCGCGGCG
>JANPDB010000528.1:0-8939 GCA_031431255.1 Acidimicrobiia bacterium
ACACCTCCGGCCGCCTCCGTGGCGAGGAAGTCACGCAGGGGCCGGATGATCGATCGTCGAGCGGAACGGCGCAGTGGCACCCGGCCCGTCACCGGCGACATCGCTTCATCCTCCGATAATGGCAGGTCCGACCTTGGGACATCGCCGTGTGAGCGGATGCACGGACGATCCAACGTAGTGATGGCGTCTGAACTCTTCCGACACCGATACGTTCGCTATCGGCGTCAAACAGGATGAAAGTTGTGCGCTCTTTGTGGTTCGTCTGGTCGTAATCGCGCCGAATCGCAGGTACGAAACGACAAGCTCGCGATCCGGACCGCATCGTTGAATCACACGACTCAGCGCAATAGACCGAACGGCCCACTCTCGCAGCGCGCAAATGAACTCGTAGCCAAGGTTTGCCCTCGTGCTCCGCCGGGTACGAAGTTCGAGTCGGCAGACGTGTCCGCGCTGACGGTCGCGTTTTGTCGATCACTAGGGAGCCCGAAATGAAATGTTCAACCCGAAAGCCGGTCGCAGCGCTTGCCGCGATGGTTGCCCTGTCGGCCGCCCTCGTGCTCATGGCTGACGGACTCAGCGGCCAACGGGCCGACGCGGCTCGACGAACGGTTCGCAGGCCAGCGGCCAATTTCAACGTTCGCTTCAACGGAGATGCGAAAAGCGTCACCGCCGGCCAGACGGCCGTCTACGACATCAACGTCTCTCGCAGCACCGGCCTGACCGGAACCGTCGTCTTCGACCTCCCGAATCTCACCGAGCGATTCACCGGACGAATCATCACCGAAACCTCGTCGCGGGTACGCCTGGAGATCACCGTTCCCCCCATCGCCAACTCGAACTCCGGCGTGTTCATCCTGCGCGGCCGCAGCGGGAACTTGACCCGTCAGGCGTTGTTCCGCCTCAACGTCGAAGCACTCCCGATCGCCACCGTCCCCCCCACGACACAGCCGCCGCCCTCCGCCAGCACGACGATCGCTCCCCAGTTCACCATCGCTCCGAGTGTTCTGCTCCAGACAGGACCTCCCGCGACAACATTCCAATACGGCATCAACGTGAATCGATCAGCGGGATTCGTCGGACCGGTCGACCTACGCGTCGACGGCTTACCCAGCGGAGCGACCGCCAACTTTTCGCCGAACCCCACAACAGCAGGATCGGTGCTCTACGTCACGACAGGTCCGAACACCCCGTCGGGCACCTACATCTTGAGCGTCGTGGCGACCGCAGGATCGACACAGCGTTTCGCAGCGGTACAACTCGGCGTCGTGCGGGTCAGCGACTTCTCGCTCGCTCTGGCTCCGAACTCGGTCTCGGCTCCCGCCGGGAATGACATCGTCACCGCGGTGAACGTGTTCGCCCGCATCGGTGACAGGCCGATCATCGTTCCCCCCGCAGGCACCGTGCTCACCGCTCCCGACGTCACGTTCCTCGCTGTCGGACTTCCCCAGGGTTCTACCGCAGTGTTCGATCCCAACCCTTCGAACGGCCTCACGTCGTTGCGGATCCGAACGAGTGCTTCGACTCGTGTTGGGACCTACAACGTGCGGGTGTTCGGCGCAAGCGGTTCCTTCAACCACTCGGTGACGCTGCGGATGCAAGTGCTGTCCCTCACGAAAAGCCCTGTAGGCGGCTTCGGACTGATCGGAGCGCCCTCCGTTGCCTCAGTGAACCCAGGCTTGGCGACGAACTTCAGCGTCGCCATTGTGCCGAACGGCGGGTTCAACTCTCCGATTGATTTCACCGCCCGAAACCTTCCGCCGTTTGCCACCGCCACCTTCGTGCGAGGAACGGGGAATTCCGTGCTGATGCAAGTCCTCACCAGCCCGACGACCCCGTCGGGAACCTGGCCCGTGTTGATAACCGGAACCTCCGCACCCCTCTCCGCCACGATCCAGGTGAACCTCGTCGTCACCTGACCAAACCCGGTGCAGCGAACCGTCGCCGAGTCCGGATGCCGAGAAGCTCGGGGCGAGCTGACCAGCGAGAACATTCGTGGAGACGAACGGGATCGAACCGTCGACCTCCTGCTTGCAAAGCAGGCGCTCTACCAATTGAGCTACGTCCCCGAAAAGGTCCTCATCAGACTACACGGCCTCCGCAGCACGTCTCCTTGGCTCAACCGAGCCGACAGTGGCACCTTCGAACTTCGAGCACACCACGCCGAGCGCCGCCACCCCCCGCAGCATCGCGACCGCGTCATCGACCTGCGCGGCCAGCCCACCCACCCACGGCCCGACGAAGCGTCCGGCAAGGACCTCGTCGACGGCAACCGCGGCAACCGCGGCCGTGCCGATCGAAGCCCGCGCCGCGGACCCGAGCACAATCGAGTCGACGCGGCCGTCACGTCGTCCCCGCACCTCCACACGCACCGCACCGTCGCCCGCCTCGGCATGGGGACGACGAAGCATGGGCAGGCGTGCCGTCGCCCGGTCGCGTCGCGTCGCGCCAACACGCGACGTGATGCGTCGGGCCTCTGGAAACACCGGTTGGAGCAGCATTGGATCGACGAGAGCCGCCCGGTAGCAGTCGACTCCGCCGATAGGGCCCGGAAACCAGGAGAGCTCACGTCCCGACCCGCCGACGAAGCGTTCCCACCGGCCGTCACGCCAGTCGAGCGACTCGCTGCTGAGGGCGGCATGATGCTGCCGGGCGCAGGCCGGACCCGCGGTCCCGATCTTGGCGACGTGGATCTCATCGACCTCGTCGAACTCCGCCGCCCCGTGCCGAGCGAGAAGGCAGGTGAGGCCAGGGGCGTACCCCGCGCCAACGATGACGCGACGCTCGACCGATGCGGCCATCGGCCCGAGGGCGAACAGCCCACGGGCATCGACCACGGAGTCCCCGACCGACACCACGTCGGCACCGAGTCGCAATGCGCGCGTCGCTGGCTCGACGTGGCCGGCGGGAAGAGCGAGAAGGACGACATCGGGCGCGACTTCCTCCCATGACCGTCGACCGAGCGGTGTCACCCGGGAACTCGACGCAACAAGTCCATCGAGATACGGCGACGTCGGGTCGTCGATCACCAGCGCCGAGGCCCACGTCGAATCGCCCAGGTGACGGGCCGCTCGCGTTCCCACGACGCCGCAACCGACGACGAGAACCGTGCCGGTCACCGTCGTCAGCGCAGATCGGGGCCGGAAAGTTCGCGCCATCCGCCCTGTTGCGGGGGGATGCCGCCACTGCCACGGAGTCGCACGAACGCGGAAACCAAACCGGCAAGGCCGAGGGACAACAAGAGTCGACGCATGGCTTGCACGTGGGGCTAGCTGGAATCGAACCAGCGACCTTCACATTATCAGTGTGACGCTCTAACCAACTGAGCTATAGCCCCAAGACCAACACCCTCGCCAGCAGCCTGAGTGACACCTGCGTGTCGACCGACCTGCGGGAAAAAGCGGATGCCGATCTTACACACCCGACTCGTCACGCTGACCGTCGTTGTCGCGACCGGAACGGCGCTCAGACGGCGGAACCCTGCGGCGCCCCTGTTGGGCTTGGCGCGTCCCACATTGTCGCGTCCTCCCATCCGCTGACGCTTTCGTCGAACGGTGCCACGTCGTTCGCGCTCGTCGGGGTCACTTCGGGTGCGGAAACCGTCCTCGGACGGGGCGCCTGTGGGCGCTCCTCGAGGACGGTGATCACCAGCCCTCCGAGAAACCCGGCGAGACCGTTGAAGAAGAACCCCAACAGCATCGTGGCCACGACGAACACGATGACCAGTCCGAGCCCGATCCCGGCGGCGCCCCGCAGCACCACGGCGAGGTCCACCTTGAACCCGTTCCCGAACCCCGACTCCTGCAAGAACTTCTCGATTCTACCGAGGAGCCCGAGGCGGTCCACGACGTTGAGAAGGATGGCCAACACCGCCATGGAAACCGCGTAACACAGCAGATGAAACCCAATGGCCAGACGGAACAGCGAACCGAGTTCGACCCGACGGACGACCCGACGGACACGAATCCCGCGGCGGACGCGTCGTCTCCTCCTGGCCACGAGAGCGAGCGTAGTGGTTCGTGCACTTGCTACTCGTGGAGAGGTCGATGTCAGCTTCACGGACACGGGGGACCTCGTTGCCAAGCGCACCCGCGTCGATTCGCCGAATCGCCGCACGTCGACGAGCACCGTTGCCACAGCCCGACGGCCGCAGTCACGCTCGCTTGCATGAACGTACGTACCCACTCGATGCGCTCCCGTCGAGATGCGCGGGGCCCGAACGACGAGCGGGGAGCCGTCACTGTCCTGCTCGGAGCGGCGATCCTCATCGTTGCCTACCTCGTGCTGCAGGAGACCAGGCTCAGCGTCGCCGCCGCTGACCGCGCACGCGCCCAGACGGCCGCCGACGCTGCGGCGCTCGGCGGGGTCGTCGAGGGCGAGGAGGTCGCGTCCGATCTCGCCCGGAGCAATGGAGCAACGCTGCTTTCGTTCGTCAGCGATGGGGATCGCGTCGACGTCAGGGTCAGCTTTCGCGACGCGGTTGCCACCGCACGGGCGGAGCGATCGGAACCGTCACCGTTCTCCTGAGCCATCCAGCAGCGACAACATGCGGCAGAACGCCTCCCAGCGACGTTCGGAGGTGTTCTGCCCCCACATATGGGGGCAACCTCTCTCCCACTGGCCGCGGCGACTCGTGTTGCGAGCAGTCGAGCGGCGCAGCACCGAACGACTGAGGGGCAACCTTCCTCCCAGTGCTAAACGAGCGATTCGCTGAGTTGACCGGAGCCGAGCTGCCAGCGGCGGGTGACACGAACTGCATCGAGTAGACGACGGTCGTGGCTCACCAGGAGAAGGGTGCCGGGATAGGCGTCGAGGGCCGTCTCGAGCTGCTCGATGGCCGCCAGATCGAGATGGTTCGTCGGCTCGTCGAGCACGAGCAGGTTGACACCGTCGTGCTGGAACCGGGCGAGGGTGGCCCGGGTCCGCTCCCCCGGCGAGAGAGCACGCGCCGGCCGCGCAACATCGTCACCGGCCAGACCGAACTTCGCCAGGAGCGTCCGGACGTCGGCGATGGTCGAATCCGGGTACCACCCAAGGAACGCATCCACGAGCGTGGAGTCGTCTTCCGTGGGCACCCGGCCCTGATCGAGCTCACCGATGACGACGCCTCGTCCGAGATGCACGGTGCCATCGTCGGGGGCAAGACGCCCGAGGAGCATCGAGAGGAGTGTCGTTTTGCCGGCTCCATTGGGTCCGGTCAGCGCAACCCGGTCGCCGTAGGCGAGGTCCACATCGATCGGGCCCAGCGCGAAGTCGCCCCTTCGGACAAACGCGCCTCGCATCGTGACGACCACCGAACCCGACCGGGGAGCCTCAGCGATGACGTAGCGCAGCTCCCAGACCTTGCGCGGCTCGGCCACCTCCTCCAGCCGTTCCGCCGCCTTCTCCAGCCGCGACGCCTTGCCGGCCTGCTTCTCGCTGGTCTCGGCCTTCGCCTTCCGGCCGATCTTGTCGGGATCGGCCCCCTTCTTCTTCAGCTCGGCCCGACTCTTGCGCACGCCCTTGTCGGCCCACTCCTTCGTCGTCCGGGCTCGATCCAGAAGGTCACGATGCCGGGAGGAGTAGTCGTCGTAGGCCTCCTGAGCATGGAGGCGCTGCACTTCGCGCTCGCGCCGGAACGCACCGAACCCGCCGCCGAACGCCATCGCCCGCCGCTCGATCGCATCGAGCTCGACGATGTCCGTCGTGACGTTCTCCAGGAAGACCCGGTCGTGGCTCACGACCACGACCGCGGCCGGACGCTTCACCGCGTCGGCGACGAACTGCTCGAGCAGCGCGAGGCCGTCGAGATCGAGATCGTTGGTCGGTTCATCGAGGCAGAAGACGTCGAAGCGGGCGAGGGCGAGGGCGGCGAGGCCGACCCTGGCCTTCTGCCCCCCGCTCAAGACCGCGACAAGGTCACCCGGACCCTTCGATGCATCGAGGCCGACGCCAGCGAGCGCGGCGGGGAGGCGGTCGTCGAAGTCGGCCCCGCCGAGCGCCAGCCAGTGATCGAGCGCGTCGCCGTAGTCCTCGCCCCGGGCCTCTCCCCTGCCCAATGCGTCGGCGGCCGCCTCCATCGCCGCTGCGGCCGCACCGACGCCCGTGCGACGAGCCAGCCACGCACCGATTGTCTCGTCGGGCGACGCGACATCGAGCTGCTGGGCCAGGTAGCCGACCGTGGTTGTCGACGGCGCGCGGGCCACCGTGCCGACGAGCGGCGCGTCGAGTCCGGCGAGGACGCGGAGCAACGTGGTCTTTCCGGCACCATTGGCGCCGACGAGTCCGATGACCTTCCCCGGGGCAACAACAAGGTCGATCCCCTCAGCCAGGACGACTGGCCCATAGCCGAGCGTGAGCCCGGATGCGATGACCGATGCCACGGGAATCAGGGTCCGAGTCGACCGGCACGCGGCAAGGCCCGTAGTTCGGGCCCCCACCACGACCGACGTGATCGGCCGGCCGGGCCTCCCACCTGCGTCACTCCGTGTCGGCCTGCAGCACCTTGGCGACAGCCGCGACCTGCTGGCCGGCGTCGAGCGCCATGACCCGCACGCCGGTTCCCTCGCGGCTCTGCGAGCTGATCTCACGAACCGTCTGACGGTTGGTGACCCCGCCGTCGGAGATCAGGATGATCTCGTCGTCGATCTCGACCACGAACGCCGCGGCAAGGTGGCCCTTCTTGACCGGGAGCTTGTAGGAGATGACGCCCTGTCCACCTCGACCCTGCACCGAGAAGCGCTCCACCTTCGTGCGCTTACCGAAACCCTGATTGGTGATGAGCAGGATGTCGGTGGCGTCGGAGACTGAGTCACAGCTCACGACGATGTCGTTCGGTTTCATCTTCATGCCGCGAACACCGGCCGCCGCCCGACCCATGGGACGGACGTCTTCCTCGGAGAAACGGATTCCCATGCCGAGCTTGGACACCATCAGGATGTGGTCGCTGCCGCTCGTTTGAATGACCCGGACAAGCTCATCGTCCTCGCGGAGATTCACCGCGATGATGCCGGCGCGTAGCGACGAGTCGTATTCGCTCATCAGCGTCTTCTTGACTTGACCGAGCTTCGTGCAGAAGAACAGGTAGCGATGATCTTCATACGTGCGCGTATCGATAATCGCCTGGATCTTTTCGTTCGGCGCAAGCGGAAGGAGGTTCACGATGGCGGTGCCGCGCGCGGAGCGGTCCTTCATCGGGATCTCGTGCGCCTTGAGCCGGTAGACCCGGCCGCGGGTGGAGAAGAAGAGCAGATAGGCGTGCGCGCTGGTGGAGATGATGTCGGTGACGTAGTCCTCGTCACGCACCTTCGCACCCTGGATGCCTCGCCCGCCGCGGCCCTGGGTGCGGAACGTGTCGGCCGGCATGGCCTTGATGTAGCCGACCTTGGAGAACGTGATGACGATCTCGAGGTCCTCGATCAGGTCTTCGAGGCTGAGGTCACCCGGATCGAACGTGATGATCGACTTGCGCGGCGTGGCGAACTGTTCGCGCACGGCGCCCATTTCAGACTTGATGACCGTGCGCAAAACCGCTTCGTCGCCGAGAATCGCTTCGAGCCCGGAGATCCGCTCGCGGAGCTCGAGCATCTCCGTCTCCAGCTCGGAGCGGCCCAACCGGGTGAGTCGACCGAGCTGCATGTCGAGGATGTAGTTCGCCTGGATCTCCGAGAAGTCGAACGGTGTGGCCATGAGAGCCTGGCGAGCGCCGGATCGGTCTTCGGCGGTGCGGATCGCCTGAATGATCAGATCGATCATGTCGAGGGCCTTCAGCAGGCCTTCGACGATGTGGGCGCGGTCGCGTGCCTTCTTCAGTCGATGCTCGGAGCGGCGGGTGATGACGTCGACCTGGTGGGCGACGTAGTGCGTGAGCACCTGGAGCAGGTTGAGCGAACGGGGCACACCGTCGACGAGTGCAACGGTGTTCATGCTGAAGGTGGACTGCAACGCGGTGTACTTGAACAAGTTGTTGAGCACGACGTTGGAGTTCGCGTCGCGCTTGAGCTCGATAACCAGGCGGGTCTTGCCCTTGGCCGATTCGTCCGTGGCGTTGGAGATGCCGACGAGTTCTCCGGAGTCGACCAGTTCACCAACGCGCTTCAAGATGCCGTCGGGACTCGCCTGATACGGGAGCTCCGTGACGACGATCTGCTCACGACCGCCCTTGAGCTCCTCGATCTCGGCGACGGCCCGCATCCGGATCGCACCCTTGCCGGTCCGATAGGCGTCCATGATCCCTGAGCGCCCGAGGATCAGCGCACCGGTCGGGAAGTCGGGGCCCTTCACGAAGCCCATCAACTGCTCGACAGTTGCATCGGGGTGATCGATCAGGAACGTGGTGGCGTCGATCACCTCGCCGAGGTTGTGCGGCGGGATGTTCGTGGCCATGCCGACCGCGATGCCGGTGGAACCGTTGACGAGAAGGTTGGGGAACCGCGCCGGCAGAACCGAAGGCTCCTCCCGATCACCGGAGAAGTTGGTCGTGAAGTCGACCGTGCCCTCGTCGATATCGGCCAGCATCTGCATGGCCAACGGGGCAAGTCGAGCTTCGGTGTAGCGATACGCCGCCGCGGAGGCATCGGGGGAACCGAAGTTGCCGTGTCCGTCGATGAGCGGATGGCGAAGCGAGAACGACTGCGCCATACGGACGAGGGCGTCGTAGGCCGCGGTGTCGCCGTGCGGGTGATAGTTGCCGATGACGTCGCCGACGACCTTGGCGCACTTCACGTGGGCCCGGTCGGGACGGAACCCCGAGTCGAACATCGACCACAGGATGCGGCGGTGCACCGGCTTGAGGCCATCGCGCACGTCGGGCAGCGCCCGCGACACGATCACCGACATCGCATAGTCGAGGAAGGATCGCTCCATCTCCTCTTGGATCTCGACGGGTTCGATGTTGTCGAAGTCGAGCGGCGGTTCGATGTTGGTCATGCCAGGGAATCCTCAGTTGAACGAACGGGGGTACA
>JANPDB010000529.1:0-5131 GCA_031431255.1 Acidimicrobiia bacterium
CGGGCGACCGCCCAATACGCAACCTTGACCGTCACCGCGCCGTAGGCAGCCGTCCTCGGTGCAGCGGCGAACCGCTCGGCGACTTCCTTTTGCACCATGACGAGCATCACAGTGATCTGCGGCACGAAGTCGAGCAGGTCCGCGATCAGCGGAGTGGCGATGTTGTACGGCAGGTTGGCGACGAGGGTGTACGGACCTTCTTCCGGAGGAAGGACCGCATTCCAATCGAGCGCCATCGCATCCGCGTGGAGCACCGTGACATTTCTCTGGGCGCCGGTGTTCTCACGCAGACCGTCGATCAGGTGCCGGTCGATCTCCACCGCGAGGACCGACGCGCCGGTTTCGGCCAGCGCGAGCGTGAGCGAGCCGAGCCCGGCTCCGATCTCCACCACCTTCGTGTTCGCGTCGACATCGGCGAGGCGGACGATCCTTCGCACGGTGTTCGGGTCCACGACGAAGTTCTGTCCGAGCGAACGGCTCGGATGTCCGCCCGTTTGATCGAACCAGGCCTGCACCTGCTGTCGCGAAAGTGTCATGCCCGGTCCAGCCGGAAAGCTCGCGTGGTGTTGGCGAACGTCGCCCCGGCCACTTCGGTCAATGACATGCCCCGGGCCGCGGCCACCGCCTCGCCGACGTGGGGCACCCAGGCCGGTCGGTTCGGCTTGCCCCGGAAGGGCATCGGCGCCAGGTAGGGGGTGTCCGTCTCCACCAACAGCCGATCGAGCGGAGTCAGAACCGCCGCCTCTCGGAGATCGGTTGCCGTCTTGAAGCTGACGATGCCGGAGAAGCTGAGGTGGACCTCATCGTGAATGGCGAGGCATCGCTCCGCTTCTGTCGGGCCACCGGAGAAGCAGTGGAAGATCGTCGCCCGCGGCGCTCCCTCGTCGGCGAGAATGGCGAACGTGTCATCCCATGCCTCGCGCGTGTGGATCACGAGCGGCAGGTCGTAGGCGAACGCGAGCCGGATCTGCGCGGCGAACTCGGCTCGCTGCACCTCGCGTGGCGAGTGGTCGTAGTGGTAGTCGAGCCCGCATTCTCCTACGCCAACGACGCGAGTGGCCGCGGCATCCGCCAGGAGCACCGGCATCCACGACGACCCTTGGGTGGCATCGTGCGGGTGGAGGCCGACGGTTGCCCACACGTCGCCGTGTTCGGCGGCGAGTGCGATCGCCGCCCGCGAAGTGGGTTCGTCGCAGCCGACATCGACGAACCTGGTGACCCCGGCCCGGCGCGCCTCATCGAGCGCAGCGGCCGCGTCGATACGGGCGTCGTGCACGTGGCAGTGCGAATCGAACCACTCCATAGCGGTTGTCATCGTGCGGCCGCCCCGGCCGGTGGGCGAGTGTTCGGGCACGGGAGCACCTGACTACGTTAGGTGGGATGACCTCGGCCGACGGCGACGCCGCTCCCTCCTCTTTCGGGCACGAAGCGACCGCCGGATCCGAACCGAGCCACGAGGGGGCGCGAGGGATCGCCCGACGTATCGATCACCTTGGGCGCATCGTCATCCCATCGGAGTATCGCAAGGTGTTCGGGATCGAGACCGGCGACCTGCTCGACATGACCATCGAAGGCGACGCCGTGCTCGTCCGTCGGCTGGAACGCTCGTGCGTGTTCTGCCACTCCCTCGACGAACTCGGTATGTTCAAGGGCAAGCTGGTCTGCCAGGCCTGCCACACCGCACTGCGTCAACCGCTGATCTGAGAGCGGCGTCGCTCGCCAGTCGTCGCCCGGTGAGGTTGAAGCTCAGTGACTGGAGCAACGGACCCGAGTCGTAGTCCGCACTCGAACTCCGGCCGACGTTCATGGGTGATCATGCCGGCGGCCTCTCTTCGACGGGAACCCGGGTGACGGCCAACGAATACACGTGGCGTCGGGGCAATCCCGTCGCTGCCGCGACAGCATCGACCGCCTCCTTGGTTCGGGCGCCGCGTTCGCGTTCGACGGCCAGCATGGCCCGGATCGTCTCGTCATCGGTCGGCGGAGCATCTCCGTCGATCGTCCGCCCGGCGACCACGATCACGTATTCCCCACGCGGCTCGGCGCCGCCTTCGGTGGTGAGCGCGTCGAGCACGGCGCCGAGCGCTCCGCGCCTGGTCTCCTCGAACCGCTTCGTCAACTCGCGGCTGACGCTGATCTTGCGGTCCGGTCCGCAGCATCTGACCAGATCCGTAAGTGTACGGATCAACCGATGCGGCGCCTCGAAGAGGATGACGGTTTCGGCGCCCGCCGCCACGGCCAAGAGCCTGTCCTGCCGTTCGGAGCCCTTCACCGGAAGGAATCCCTCGAAGACGAAACGGGCGGTGGGCAGGCCGCTGATCGCCAGCGCCGCGAGCGCCGCGCTCGGGCCGGGGACGCACGTCACCGCGAAACCGGCGGCAACGACTGCGACCACCACCCGCTCTCCGGGGTCGGAGATGGCCGGCATACCGGCATCGGTGACGAGCGCAACGCACTGCCCGCGGGCGAGCAGTTCGACGATGCCGTTCGCCGCGTTGTGCTCGTTGTGCTCGTGAACAGCCAGCATCCGCTTTCCCTCGATGGCGGCCGACGAGAGCAACTTGCGGGTGTGGCGGGTGTCTTCGCAGGCGATTGCATCAGCGCGCCGAAGGACCTCCACGGCCCGTGGGGAGAGGTCACCGAGATTGCCGATCGGGGTCGCGACGAGGATCAACTCGCCCGGGCCCGTGCCGGACGGGTGGGTGTCAGGGTGATTGGGATCGGTCACGGTTCCACCCGGAGCCGATCGCCGACTTCGAGGTTCCAACGACCGAAGGCGCCCGCATCAGCCTCGAGAACGTGCCGCGAACGAAGGACAACCGCACCGAGGCGCCGTGGCAACATCATATGTAGACGTAGGATTCGCATAGACGAATCGAGATGGGCGACATCGATGGCGAATCGCATTCCGACGGTGTGCACGCTTCGGCACTTCATGATCAACAACGCTCCACCATCCACCGAAGTCCGTCCGAGGAGTCCGCGGCGGCGAGCGGAGCGCGTCTCGGCCACTTCCAGCACGATGCGGCGTCCGTCTCCGAGCACGAGAGCGGCCATCGGTTGCCTCGCGACTCGTTCCGGGTGGACTACTTGGCGACGTTGAACTTGAAATCGACGACGTCGCCGTCCTGCATCTCGTAGTCCTTACCCTCGAGTCGCAGCTTGCCGACGTCACGGGCCTTGGCCATCGAACCACACTCCAGCAGCACATCCCACTGGATGGTCTCGACCTTGATGAAGCCTCGCTGGATGTCGGAGTGGATCTCGCCGGCACACTCCGGGGCCTTCGCTCCGGCCCGAAAGGTCCATGCCCGGGTCTCCTTCTCGCCCGTCGTGAGGAAGGTCCGGCGTGCCAGCATGTCGTAGGCGGACTTCATGAGGCGGGGCAGCGCACCATCGCCGAGCCCGAACCCGTCGAGCATCTCGCGGCGCTCGGCCTCGTCCATCGTGGCCGCCTCAGCCTCGAGTTGCACGCACATGCCCAGCACCTCCCCGTACGGACCGAAGAGCTCACGGACCGGGGCGGCCTTGGCGTCGATGTCGTCGAGATCGTCGTCGCCGACGTTCACGACGGCAAGCACCGGCTTGTTGGTGAGGAGGAAGAACTCCTTCAGCAAAGCCCGTTCGTCGGCCGACATGGGCGTGCGATAGAGCGGTGTTCCATCGGCGAGAAGGACCTGCGCGTGTTCAAGCGCTGCGACGGCGGGGAGCAGCGTCTTGTCGAGCTTGGCCGCCTTCGCCCGTTTGGTGACCTGATTCTCGACCGTCTGCAGGTCGGCGAGGGCGAGTTCGATCTCGACGGTGGCGAGGTGATCGAGCGGGTCAGAGGAGCCGGGGACATCGTCGCCGGTCGATCCCTTTTCGAAGGCCCGGAGCACGAACACGATGGCATCGACCTCGCGAATGTTGGCCAAGAACTTGTTGCCGAGGCCTTCGCCCTTGCTCGCTCCTTCGACGAGGCCGCCAATGTCCACGAACTCGCTGGTGGCGTGAACGATCGTCTTGGTCTTGGACATCTCGGCGAGGGCGAGCAGGCGGGCATCGGGCACCTTGGCGCGTCCGATGTTCGGCTCCTTGGTAGCGAAGGGATACGGGGCCGCCAGCGCACCGCCACCGGCCAGGGCATTGAACAGCGACGACTTCCCTGCATTCGGCAGACCAACAAACCCAAACCGCTCCATAGGGGCGGACAGGCTACAAGCGAACTGGTTACGCCAGCTTCCGGCGAGGATCCATCAGGGCTTCGAGGCTACAAGCGAACTGGTTACGCCAGCTTCCGGCTCGTCACGGCCACTCCGCCGGGACGTCGCTCCGGCGACGATGCTCCTCGATCACCGTGATGCGGGTCAGCACGCCGGCATCGAAGGTCTGCCACAGCCTGGTGCGGTAGTCGTCCGTGGCGAGGGTAATGATCTCCACGATCTCCCGGCCCGGGTTCGACTTCCAGTGGTAGGGGAACACGGTGATCCGGCCCTCCACGAGATACGAGACGCCGTGGAAGTCCGGGTCGTCGAACGTCACCGTGTCACCGGTGATCCGGGCCCTGAAGTCGATCACTTCGGGCTCGTGGCCCTCACGCGAGTAGACGATCCGCTCGAACCAGTCTGTGCCCCGCAGCCGGGTTTCCTGACGGGACCCGAAGCGCTCGATCAGCTCGCCCGACGGCTGCAGGTGGGTGTAGGTGCCCTCCCAGACACCGGCGATGCCGGCGAGGAGCTCGGAGAACCGGGTGTAGTGGTCGAGGTCGTGGCGGGCCATGGGACACCCTAAACCTCGTCGGTTCCGGCCGTCGTTCCGGGGCCACGGCCGACGCGGCTATGGTTGACCCCCTTATGCCGTCGAAAAAGCGCAACAAGAAGAAGACCAACGCCCGCCGCAAGAAGGCGAACCACGGCGTCAAGCCGAACATGGGTCGCTGAGCTTCGCTCGCACCCCCCGCTGTTCTCGTAGTTCCGTCGATCGGTCAGCCCGCGAGGCTGGCCGATTTTCGCGTCCGGACTTCTACGGCACCGAAAGCACCCTGACGGACCGTTTCGACAAGACTCTGCCCAATGTGGCTCCACGACCTCGCGCTCTTCGGGCGGATCGCTCTGGCCGGGTTGCTCGGTTTCGTCGTCGGGTGGGAGCGAGA
>JANPDB010000530.1:0-2588 GCA_031431255.1 Acidimicrobiia bacterium
TGTCTTCGTGATCAACAAGGCCGACCGTGCCGGTGCCGCGGAGACGGAGCGAGATCTGCTCGGGATGCTGGAGCTGAGCGGATTCGGCCACGACGCGTGGTACCCGCCGATCGTGCGGACCGTCGCCGCGAACGGCGACGGTGTGGCCGATCTCTGGGCGGCGATCGCTGCTCATCGCGCCCACGTCGAGGCCGACGGCTCGCTCGCCCAGCGGCGCATCGAGCGCCTCCGCACGGAGGTGCGACGACTCGTGCAGGTCGAGTTGGAGCGCCGAGCCCTCGGCGCCCTCGACGGCCCCGGTGGCGCGGCCGTCCTCGCCGAAGTCGAAGCCCGCACCCTCGACCCCGAATCCGCCGCAACCCGCCTCGCCGGCTGATGCTGGGAGAGAGGTTGCCCCTACTGTCGTTTCGGTGCTGCGCCGCTCGCTCCGCTCGACTGCTCGCAACACGAGTCGCCCTGATGCTGGGAGAGAGGTTGCCCCCACTTATGGGGGCAGAACACCTCCCAACGACGGTGGGAGGTGTTTGGCCGCATTTCCGCTCACCGCCTCGCGCCGGTAGCGTCCGATGCCATGACCGACGCTGCCGCTCCGCTTGTTCGCCTCGAGCACCACACCGGCCCCTCCGGAGAGCGGGTCGCGGTCATCCGCCTCGACCGTCCCAAGGTCAACGCGATCTCGCCGGAGCTCACGGCTGACCTCGCGGCCTGTGTCGCTGCCCTCAACACCGATCTGCCCGGTGCAGTGATCGTCTACGGCGGCCCGAAGATCTTCGCCGCCGGGGCCGACATCGGACGCTTCGGCGGACCCGACGAGGCGCGGGTAATCGGCGCCGCGCTCCGCGACGCGTTCGATACGCTCGCCGCCCTTCCCCGGATGGTCATCGCCGCCGTTGCCGGCTTCGCCCTGGGCGGCGGCTGCGAACTGGCCCTGGCCTGTGACGTGCGCATCGCGTCCGAATCAGCAGTGTTCGGCCAGCCGGAGATCCTGCTCGGCATCATCCCCGGGGGCGGCGGGACCCAGCGCCTTGGGCGTCTCCTCGGCCCGTCCCGAGCAAAGGATCTCTGCCTGTCCGGCCGTCAGGTCAAGGCCGAAGAGGCCCTTCGGATCGGGCTCGCGGACCGGGTCGTGGCCACCGAAACCCTCTTCGACGAGGCCCTGGCCTGGGCGTTCGAGTTCGCTCGGGGACCGCTGACCGTGCAAGGACTGTGCAAGGCGGCCGTCGACGGCGGCCTCGAGGGGACGCTGGCCGCAGGCCTGACCCTCGAACAGGATCGGTTTGTCGATGCGTTCCGCACCGAGGACGCAACGATCGGCATCAAGAGCTTCCTCGAACAAGGTCCTGGAAAGGCCGCGTTCACCGGACGCTGACGGAAGGGCGGTGCGCCTCGGCGTGCCCGTAGCATCCCGGACGAGCAGGATCGGCCTCCCAGACCGGCAAAGAATCGGGCGCTCTACGCCCGGAACGCTGGGTGTGGGATGCCATAGGAGGTCAGGGGGGGGTCCCGTCCGCCGCTCCGCCGCTCCTCCGCACGCGCCACCGGTGAGGCCTGCGACGCCTAACCTCGGGCGTCGGAACCACCCGCCGGTCCCTGCCGGATTCCGACCGAGGAGCCCCATGAGCGCCCCAGCCGCCGTCACCACCACCGACGTACGAATTGACGACCCGACCGATCCGATCCCGTCGTTCGTCGCATCTCCTGAAGCCTTCCGCGACGCGTTCCTCCGCCGGGTCGAGGTCACGATCGCGAAACACATCGACGATTGCAGCCGCCACGATCTTCAGGTCGCCCTCGCCTACGCGGTGCGCGATGCCCAGGTCGATCGCTGGATCGCCACCACCCGCCGGATCCAGGCACGCAACCCGAAGCGGATTTACTACATCTCCCTCGAGTTCCTCATGGGTCGAGCCCTCGGTAACGCGCTGATCAATCTCGGGATCAACGACTCCGCCGAGATCGCCCTCCGAAGCCTCGGGCTCGACCTCGAAGAACTACTTGATGAGGAACTCGACGCCGGTCTCGGCAACGGCGGTCTGGGCCGACTTGCTGCCTGCTTCCTCGACTCGATGGCGACGCTCGACTATCCCGGCTTCGGTTGCGGCATCCGCTACGACTACGGCATCTTCAAACAGCGGATCGTCGACGGCGCCCAGGTGGAGGAGCCGGACCCGTGGCTGCGATCCGGCAACCCGTGGGAGATCCTGCGCAACGATCGCCAGCAGACCGTCCGCTTCTTCGGTCGCGTCCAGACGTATCGCGACAACCGTGATCCGACCGGGAAGATCTGGTACTCGTGGACGGACACCGAAGACGTGCTGGCCATGCCCTACGACACCCCGGTCCCCGGCTACGGGACGACCACGGTCAACACACTGCGCCTGTGGTCGGCGCGCGCTCTCCACGATTTCAACCTCGGCTCGTTCAACCGCGGTGACTACATCAACGCGAACCTGACGTCCGCGCTGACGGAGAACATCACCAAGGTGCTCTATCCGAACGACAACAACTACGAGGGGAAGGAACTCCGGCTCAAGCAGCAGTATTTCGTGTGTGCAGCCACCATCGCCGACCTTCTCGTCGATTTCAAA
>JANPDB010000531.1:0-1562 GCA_031431255.1 Acidimicrobiia bacterium
GAAGTGCGAAGGATGCGCGCAGTTGATCATGTAGTACGCAGGAAAGCTGTCGGTAGCCTCATCGACGGCGCGAACTGCGTCGGCGAGCAACGTCCCGGACGGCAGCTTCCCGTCGGTTTCCACGGTGAACGAAACAACGCAGGGAACGTTGCGTTCCCTCGCCGCTTGCGCAATACCGATGGCCTCTTCGACGTGGGTCATAGTGAGCGCAGTCACGAGGTCCGCCCCGGCGTCGGCGAGCGCCCGAATCTGAACGTCGTGATACTTCGCAGCTTCGGCTGAGTCCATGGTTGCGTCAACGACGTACCCATCCCCCCGCGGGCCAATAGCTCCGCTGACGACCGTCACCACGTCCGAACGCGCGTCGGCGAGCCCACGGACGAACGCGACAGCACGACCATTCACGGCTGTGACACCGGCAACGTCGTACCCACTTCGTGCGGCCCAGTCGGGATTCGCTCGCCATGTCGGCGTGTCGACGATGATGCCGACACCTGCACGCGTAGCTGCATCGAAGTACGGCGAGTAGTACTGCGCGAGCGCGTCCCGACCGTCAGGAGTGTCCAGGAGAGGAAACGCCGCAAAGTCGGGAAGGTCGAGACCGAAATGAAACACCAGGGTCGTCTCGAGGCCACCATCGGTGAGGAACACCGGCGCTCCCATCTGGGGAAGATCCGCCCACTTCGCTGTTGCCATGTTCGACTCCTACTCGACGCCCGGCAGAACGATATCTCCGAAGACAAAACGACGCACGAGTGGAGTGGAGGGGTGGCGCCGATGGGGCCCTGCCCCGAGGAACGGAGACCCGGCGACGGAGGAGCAACGGGCGAGTACCGGAGTGGGTGGGGTGGATCGGTGACAGGACCCCGCAACGCAGCGGGGAGGGATATCGGTAGACCCAGGAACGCAGGCGGGCACCTATGTGTGGTGTGGTGGGGTGGCGGCGATGGGGTCCCCGCTCCGAGGAACGGAGACCCGGCGACGGAGGAGCAACGGGCGAGTACCGGAGTGGGTGGGGAGGATCGGTGACAGGACCCCGCAACGCAACGGGAACTGGGATAAGGTCCGCGCGTCAGGACCGCATGAGGGCCACGGCGATCGCGCCGATGTGTTCGTGGTCCGTGCCGCAGCATCCGCCGAAGACCGTCAAACCCGGAAGCGTCGCTCGAAGCGCCCGGTAATCAAGAGCAAGCGACATGGGGTCACCCCGGTCGAGCTCAACGGCGGCATCGAGTTCGGCATGGCTCATCCGTGAAGCGTTGGCTCGAACGCCTCGGAGTCGCAGCCAACTCGGGTCGTCCGCTGCCAGCGTCGACGCGAAGTGCGAAGGATGCGCGCAGTTGATCATGTAATACGCAGGAAAGCCGTCGGTAGCCTCATCGACGCCGCGAACTGCGTCGGCGAGCAACGTCCCGGACGGCAGCTTCCCGTCGGTTTCCACGGTGAACGAAACAACGCACGGAACGTTGCGCTCCCTCGCCGCTTGCGCAATGCCGATTGCCTCCTCGACGTGCGTCATGGTGAGCGCGGTGACCAGGTCGACCCCAGCGTCGGCGAGCGCC
>JANPDB010000532.1:0-2583 GCA_031431255.1 Acidimicrobiia bacterium
GGCGCTCGGTTCTTCGACCGACGCAACGCATGCGCGGCCTGCTTCGCCACCGAGTTCCGCACCGTCGACATTCCGACCGAGGGCGAACTGGTCTCGTTCACCATCGTCACGTTCGCTGCTCCCGGCGTTCCGGTCCCCTTCGTTGCCGGCGTGGTGAAGTGCGGCACGACAAGTGTGCGCGGCAACATCGTCAACATTGCCGCAGACCCGGAGCACGTGAAGCTCGGCATGCGCGTGCGCCTCACCACCACTTCACTCGGAACAGATGACAACGGCGCCGAGGGCATCGGGTTCGGTTTCGAACCGGCCTGATCGCCTCACGACGACACACGCAAACCCACGAACCAACGCACCGACTGACAAAGGAACCTCACCATGGCCGCAGACGACGTCTACATCCTCGGAATCAAGATGACAAAGTTCGGGAAGCACCCGGACAAGGACGTCGTCGACCTCGCCGCCGAGGCGGCAATGGCCGCACTCGCCGACGGAGGGGTGACCATGGCCGACATGCAGATCCTCGCCGCCGGAAATCTCATGGGCCGCGGTGCGATCGGTCAGGCGATCCAGAAGCAGATCGGCCAGACCGGCATTCCCGTCTACAACGTGTCGAACGCCTGCGCGACCGGGGCCACGGCGCTGCGCACCGTCATCATGAGCATCAAGGCCGGCGAGTCCGACATGGGTCTTGCCGTCGGCGTGGAGAAGCTCGCCGGTGCGGGGTTGCTCGGCGCCGGTGGGACGGCCAAGAAGGACAAGAACGAGTGGACGCCGGAGGGTCGCTATGGCGCGATCGCCCCGATCGACGGCCGCATCGGCACCGAGGCCATGCCCGGCACCTTTGCCCAGGTCGGCATGGAATACGGTCACAAGTACGGCGGCGCATCGTTCGAGGTCTTCGCCCGCATCAGCGAGAAGAACCACGGACACTCGACGCTGAACCCGCTCGCCGCATACACCAAGGCGATGAGCCTTGATCAGATCATGAGCGACGTGATGATCGCCTATCCCAATACCCGCTCGATGTGTTCGGCGAACTGCGATGGTGCAGCCGCCGCAGTTCTGGTCAGCGGCGAGAAGCTCAAGACTCTTTCCGACGAGCAGCGTCGGCGCGCCGTCAAGGTGCGCGCATCGATTCTCACCAGTGATCCCTGGCAGGAGGCGTGCCAGGTCCTCCCCGATGTCAACACGCTCACGAAGCTGGCTGCCAAGCGCGCCTACGAACAGGCCGGTGTGGGACCCGAGGACCTCGACCTCGTGGAGCTTCACGATTGCTTTGCCACGGCCGAGCTCGTCCACTACGACAACCTCGGGCTGTGCGCCGAGGGCGACGCGGTCGACTTCTTCGAGTCGGGTGCGCCGTTCCGGACCGGCAAGCTCCCGGTGAACGTGTCGGGGGGACTCCAGTCGAAGGGCCATCCGATTGCCGCCACCGGCATCGCCAACGTGTGGGAGATCTGCCACCACCTCCGCAACGAGGCCGGTGACCGTCAGATCGAAGGCGCCCGCATCGGCCTCGCCCACGTCATCGGCCTTGCCTCAGCGTGCGGCATCCACATCCTCGAGTCGAGCGGAGCCCGCTGAGGGTCGAAAATCGGCGGGTCGACTACGGCCCGCTTGTCGCCGCGCCATGCAGGAAGACCGAGCGAAGGAGATCTGACCGATCGCGTAGTTCGGTCGCATCGCCATCGAAGCGCACTTCGCCCTTTTCCATGAAGATGGCGCGTTGGGCGACAGAGAGGGCGACGTTCACCGACTGCTCGACGATCACGATCGTCGTCCCGTTCTCGTGGATGATCCGTACGAGTTCGAGAAGGTCGGCGACAACGGCCGGCGCAAGACCGAGCGACAGTTCGTCGATGCACAGCAGCCGGGGTTCGAGCAGCAGGGCCTTGCCGAGTGCGAGCATCTGCTGCTCGCCGCCCGAGAGGGTCTCGGCGTGACGGTGGCGATGCGCTTCGAGACGGGGGAACGTCGCGAACGTACGCTCGATCCCCCGCTTGACCGCGGCGCGGTCCTTTCCGAGACTCGCCGCGAACAGTTCGAGGTTCTCGACCACGGTCAGCGACCCGAACACTGCCCGCCCGCCGGGTATCTGTGACAGGCCGAGCGGGACACGCCGCTCCGCCGAGAGCGAGGTGATGTTGGTGCCTTCGAGCAGCACGCTGCCAGAGCGCGGGAGGATCTGGCCGGCGATCACCTTCAGCGCCGTCGACTTCCCGGCACCGTTCGTGCCGAGGACCGCAACGATCTCGTCGTGACGGATGGTCAGATTGACCCCGAACAGCACTTGGATCGATCCGTAGAAGACGTCGATGTCCTTGAGCTCCAGAAGCGGTCGCTCACCGTCGCGAAAGGGAAGCGATTCAGGCTCGTCGATCGGTCGAACCGGTGATGGCGCGGCGATCGCCGGGGCGGGAACGGCAACGTTCACGAGTGCGGCCAGCAGTGCCGGCCCACTGCTCACCGCGAGTCCGACGGCCGTGCCGAACCGGCGATCCACCGTGGACGCAAGAAGCACCCCCGCGGCACCACCCACCGCGAACGCGAGATAACCAAGAGCGGTGGCCATCGGCCGCGTGT
>JANPDB010000533.1:0-1635 GCA_031431255.1 Acidimicrobiia bacterium
CCATGATCTTGGTGATCTTCTCGGCGAACACTTCTCCGAGCGCCCCGCCGAACACCGTGAAGTCCTGGGCGAACACGGCGACCTTGCGTCCGTTGACCTCCCCCCAGCCGGTGACGACACCGTCGGTGTAGGGCCGGTCGGCCTCGATCCCCATGCCGTGGGCGCGGTGCCGGGCGAGCATGTCGAGCTCGACGAAGCTGTCAGGGTCGAGGAACAGGGCGATGCGCTCGCGGGCGGTCAGCTTGCCTTTTGCGTGCTGACGCTCGACGGAACGCTCCGACCCGGCGTTGAGGGCTTGCTGGCGGCGCTCTTCGAGTTGCGCCAATCGCGTCGTCATCGGAAAATCCATGGGCTGTAGAACCTATCGGCGCTTCACCACCGTCAGCGAACCGACCGTGACGTTGGGAGAGAGGTTGCCCCTCTGTGGGTCGGCGCTGCGCCGCTCGCTCCGCTCGACTGCTCGCAACACGAGTCGCTCGGACGCACTAGGAGAGAGGTTGCCCCCACATATGGGGGCAGAACACCTCCGAACGCCATTGGGAGGTGTTCTGCCGCACCATGGTGGCCGCCGACCGGTAACGGCGGGGTCAGCTGATGTCGTAGACCAACTGCACCGAGGCGCTGACCTCGTAGCTGCCCGCCTCGATCGGAACGTCGGCGGACCTCGCCTCCGCGACCTTGAACTGCGGCTGCGGTCCGACGCTGGACTCGACCGACGTGCGGATCGTCCGCAGTGCGCCGAGCTTGACGCCGGCGGCCTTGGTCAGCTGCTCCGCCTGGGTGCGGGCATCGGCGACGGCCAGCTCGCGGGCCCGACCCTGGGCCTTTGACGGATCGCCGATGCCGAACGACAGGCCGTTGATACGGATGGCGTCGCCGGCGACTTTGGCCACCTCATCGATCAGCGCCCCCGACGTATCGAGTTTGCGGATCATGACGGTGATCGAGTTGTTCACCTGATAGGCGGTGATGCGACGGCCGGTGGTGTCGAACTGGGGATAGATCGACAGTCCACTCGTCTGGATGTCGCGGGCTTCGATCCCTTTCGACTTGAGCAGCTTGTTGACGGTCGTCGCGGAGTCGTTGTTGGCCCTGAGCGCGTCGGCGACCCGGGCCGCCCTTGTCTCGACTCCGAGAATGAGGATCATGCGGTCGGGTGTCTCAGCGACACGTCCGGTTCCGTCGACGATGATCGTGCGGCCCGAGGACTTCGACGAGTCCGATGCGGACACGTTTGCTCCTGCAGGCTGGCCGGCCGCTGCGAGACCGAGGGCGCCGACGGCAACCAGTCCCATGGCGAGCAGGCTGCGACGGCGGGTCTTGGATGAGGTGAGGGATTGCATGTTCATGGCTCCTTCGACGAAGCGTCTCGGTCGTGGGGTTCCCCGGTGTGGCGACCTTCACAGCATCCTCACACCTGGTACCCGAGGGCTGCGTCAACTCCCGATGCGTGAGGCCAGGTGGGTGGCGCGACGGAGCAAGTTCGGGGCGTCGATCGACGAGGCCAGGGTCTCGAATCCCGGTGTCGGGCCCTGCCATCGGAGCTCGTCGATCCCGCCGGGAAGGGTGATCGCATCGAGCCGCACCGTCGCGATCGTGCGGAACAACAGCGCGTCGGCGATGTTCTCGACGAGG
>JANPDB010000534.1:0-1599 GCA_031431255.1 Acidimicrobiia bacterium
CGATCCTGATCTCCAGACCACCTGAGCGTGACCGCCGTACTTCTCGACGACCATCTGCTCCGCGACTGGCTCGCCGGCCCCGATCCCGCGCTTCGGCGAGCGGTCGCCCGGTCGGCTGTCGCCACGACGAACCTCTGGTTCGCGCGCTTATGTAAGAGCGCAGCCGGCCAGGGTGGAGGTGCACTGCTCGGATCGTGGTCGGCCGAGGAGCGCGAAGCGTTGATCGCCGGCCTCATCGCGCTTCCGGACGACATCGAGATCGTGACGATGAAAGAACTGGCGTGGCGGATGGGGCGGCTCGTTCAAGATCACTCCGCGCTTTCGACGCTCGGATCCGAAGCCGTGAGCGCCGCAGAGCATCTCGGGGCCTCCATCTTGGTTTCCTCGCGCGACGACGGCCCCGGCATCCGACGAGCATGCTCGTCGCTTCGCATCCGCTATCGAACGTTGGATCGCTGACTATCAGTCGAAGTAGTGGGCGCGGAGTTGATGTTTCTTGAGCTTGCCGCTCGCCTCTCGCGGGAGCTTGTCCATGACGTCGATGGACTTCGGCACCTTGAACGACGCGAGCTGGGCCCGCGCGTAGGCAATGAGTTCGTGCACATCGAGTTCTGCGCCCTCGACCGCTTCGACGACCGCCTTCACCTCCTGGCCGAACTCGGGGTGCGGAACTCCGAACACGGCGACGTCGGCGATGTCGGGGTGCTGGCTCAGCACCGCCTCGATCTCGGCCGGGTAGATGTTGGTGCCGCCGGAGATGATCAGGTCGACACGACGATCGGCGAGGAACAGGTAACCGTCTTCGTCGAGCCAGCCGAGATCGCCGACGGTGAAGCGTCCGTCGGGACGGACCATCGCCGCGGTCTTCGCCGGGTCGCCGAAGTACGACGGTGTGCCGTCGACCCGTTTCGCGTAGATCGTGCCGATCTGCCCGGGCGGGAGGTCGTTGCCGTCCTCATCGAGCACGGAGAGCTCGAGCACGTTGGTGGCGTGTCCGACCGTGCCGGGTTTGGCCAGCCATTCTTCGGACGTGGCGATCACCGGCCCCACACCCTCGGACGATCCGTAGAGCTCGACGATGACTGGGCCGAACCATTCGATCATCGCTCGCTTGGCCCACTCGGGACACGGCGCCGCGGTGTGGAGCACCCAGCGCAGTGACGACACGTCGTAACGGTTGCGGATGACCGGATCGAGCTTGAGCAGGCGGATGAACTGGGTCGGCACCATGGGTGTGCCGACGACGCGGTGCTCCTCGATGAGCGCAAGCGTCTGCTCAGGATCCGATCGTTCGACGATGAGCAGCGGGTTGCGGCGGGCCATCGCTGATATCAGAACACCGCCACCGAGGGCGTGGTAGATCGGGGTCGCCAGCATCATCTGGGCGCGCTCGGGCATGTGGACCAACGTGCCCCAACGCGAGGCGGCGGCGGCGATGTGGCTTGCGCTCACGGCCGCCCCGGCCCGCACCACGCCCTTCGATCGGCCGGTGGTGCCGCCGGTGTACTGCAGCGGCGCGCCCATGTTGCATTCCGCCGGCGGTGTGGCGGTCTGGGCGGCGAGCCAGCTTTCGTACTCTTCGCCGAACACGATGACCCG
>JANPDB010000535.1:0-8329 GCA_031431255.1 Acidimicrobiia bacterium
CCTTCCGGGTCTCGTCGCGCTACGAAGCGCCGCGGTCCGGATGGGCCTCTGACATGGCCACGCTCCCCACCGAGCCCACACGCGTCCTCCGATAGGAACTGCATCGCTATGTCCAAGACCCGCATGCCGCTCATCAGCGGCAACTGGAAGATGAACCACAACCACCTCGAGGCGATCCACTGCGTCGAGAAGCTCCATTTCCGTGTGGCGAAGGACGACTTCGCCCATACCGACGTGAGCGTCCATCCGCCCTTCACCGATCTCCGATCGGTGCAGACGTTCCTGGCGGGGGAGAAGCACGCCCGGCTCCTCCTCGGCGCGCAGAACTGCCACCCTGAGGAGAAAGGCGCGTTCACCGGTGAAGTCAGCGTCGCGATGCTGGCCAAGCTCGATGTCGCCTACGTGATCGTCGGCCACTCGGAGCGTCGCCAGATGTTCGGCGAGACCGATGACGGCGTGAACGCGAAGGTGAAGGCCGTGCTCAAGCACGCCATGGTTCCGATCATGTGTTGCGGCGAGACCCTCGAGCAGCGCGAGGCGGGCGAAGCTGAGTCGATCGTTCGTGCGCAGATCATTGCCGGCCTGGCCAAGGTCAAGGCCGACGATGTCGCGAAGCTGGTGGTCGCCTACGAGCCGATCTGGGCCATCGGCACCGGCCGGACCGCTACCTCCGAAGACGCCCAGGCGATGTGCGCCGCCGTGCGTGCCCAGGTCACCGAGACCTTCGGTGTCGACGCCGGGACGCGCGTGCGGGTCCAATACGGCGGTTCGGCGAAGTCCTCCAACGCCGGCGAGCTCCTGTCGATGGACGACATCGACGGTCTCCTGGTCGGCGGCGCGAGCCTCGATCCCGACGAGTTCGCCAAGATCGTGCAGGCCGCGCCGCGCTGAGTGGTGCGCCGTCGAGTAGCGGGCGGACGCGGAGTCCAGGCCGTGCCGCGGTGAGTGGTGCACCGTCGAGTGGCGGGCAGGGGCGGAGTCCAGGCCGCGCCGCGCTGAGTGGTGCCCCGCGGTTCGGGCCGTTGGCCGCGCAGATTCAAGTCACCGCCGCGCCACGCCGATACCTCGGATGCTGCGAGCTCGGTGATCATCGAGTTGACAAGAGGTTCACACTGCTATCCCAGAAGCGGGCTGGCTGGTTGCTACGCTGACTCATCGCCCTTCACCAGGAGAACCGCTGTGTATCTGACCCTTCCGCTTGTGATCCTCTATGTGCTCGCGTCGATCGCGCTCGTCGTGCTCGTGCTGCTGCATAGCGGAAAGGGCGGAGGGCTGTCAGACATGTTCGGTGGAGGCATGGGGGCCGCTGCTGCGGGCTCGACGGTCGTCGAGCGGAACCTGACCCGGATGACCGTCCTCGTGTCGCTCGTCTGGATCTTCCTCACCGTTGCCCTTGCTGTCAGGCTCTAGGGGCACCACCCCTTCAGCCAGTACCGTCTGCGCTCGACCGGCGCGGGCAATCCCGGACTCGTCCGAACCTTCCCTTGACCAACCAATCCCTGGAGGACTTCTCCCTTGCGTACTCGCCACTCTCTTGCGATCGGTGTGACGGCCATCGCTGTTCTCGCCGGCGTCGTCCCCACCGCCACCGCGGCCACCAAGAAGCCCAAGCAGGTCATGGTGGACCTGCAGCGCTTCGCGGCCGGCGAGCCGGATCACATCGATCCGGGCATCACCTCGACCCTCGACGGTGCGCAGATCGCCGTCCTGATGTACGACTCACTCACCGACACGGATGTGAACGGCACGCTCGTGCCGGCGGCGGCTACCAAGTGGACCACTGCCGACAACGGCAAGACCTGGGTGTTCACCATCCGCAAGGCGAAGTTCTCCAACGGCGAGGCGGTCACTCCGTCCGCCTTCGTGCGCGCTTGGATCCGGGCCACGGACTCGAAACTCGCTTCGGAAGTGGCGTACCACAGCTACATCATTGACGGCTTCCAGGCGTGGAACGAGGGCAAGGGCCCTGCTCCGACCAGCGTCGTGGCCGACGACAAGAAGATGACTCTCACGGTCACGCTGAAGAACCCGTTCCTCGGTTTCCCGGCGATCGCCTCGCACCCGGTGTTCTCCCCGATCCCGAAAAGCATGGCCACGGCTGACGCCAAGGCCGAGGAGAACGGGCTCACTCTGGTCGGCAACGGCCCCTACAAGCTGAAGCAGGCCATCTCCAAGCAGGCCGGCGGACAGGTCACTCTCGTCCGCAACCCGACCTACTGGGGCAAGAAGGCCACGCTCGACGAGATCCAGTTCAAGATCACCAAGGACGTCAACGCCGCCTACAACCTTTTTGAATCGGGTCAGGGGCTTTCGGCCCAGGTCCCGGCGGGTCGGTACAAAGAGGCTGTGGCCAAATACGGCGACGCCGGTCTTGGAACAGTTCTCGGCACCGACTTCTGGGGATTCGCCTGGGAGGACCCGATCGTGGGCGGCGCGAAGAACGCGCTGCTCCGCAAGGCCATCAGCGAGGCGATCGACCGCTCCCAGATCTCTGAGCAGATCTTCCAGGGCCAGCGCAAGCCGACCGACCAGCTGGTGCCTAAAGGCATCCCGGGCTACCGTCCGGGACTCGGCCTCGGCGTGACCCGCAACGTCGACGCCGCCAAGAAGGACTTTGCCGCGTGGCAGGCCGCCGGTGGCAAGCTCGACTCGCCGCTGCGCTTCAGCTACAACGAGGGGAGCGTTCACGACAAGGTCGCCACGATCATGGTGGGCAACCTGAAAGACGTAGGCATCGATGCCAAACTCGATCCTTTCCCGGCCGATGGCACGTACTTCACGAAGATGCGCAAGGGCGCTGGACAGATCATGCGTCTCGGTTGGTTCGCCGACTACGTGCTCTACGACAACTTCATGTTCCCGCTTCTCCACAAAGCTTCGATCGATGGCGACAACACTGAGCGGTACAACAGCGATGCGTTTTCCTCGCTCGTTGATAAGGCCCGCACCACCGTCGATGTCAAGGCTGCCGGCGACATCTACGCCGAGGCCGAAAGACTTGCGCTCAGCACCGACGTAGTCGTCATGCCGACGGTGAACCGTGCCAACAACGCGGTGTTCTCGCCGAAGGTACAGAACGTGAAGTCCACCCCGCTGGGCTTCTTCAACTACAACGAGATGGTCATCACCGCGTGACGAAACCCTGACGATGCGTGACGGGGCCCGCGAGGGTCCCCGTCACGCGTTCTCGGTTCCACCTCGACATGGGCTCATACCTTCTCAAGCGGTTTGCGTTCACCGTCTTCGTCGCCTGGGCGGCGCTGACGATCATGTTCCTGCTCCTCGTCGTCATGCCGGGCGACGCCGTCTCGGCGAAGTCGGGCGAGAAGGCGCTCGGTGCCGGGATCGAGAACAACATCCGGGCGAAGTACGGACTCGACAAGCCGCTGATCGTGCAGTACGGCAAGTTCTTCGGCAACCTGGTCCAGGGCGATCTGGGATACTCGATCAAGAACGACCGGTCGGTGAACACCGACTTCAAGGAGACGTTCAAGACGAGCGGTCGACTCCTCCTCTGGGGCGGTCTGGTCCAGATCGGCGGGTCGCTGCTTCTGGGTTTCATCTCTGCGGCCCGGAAGGGGTCTCTGCTCGACTCGGCGACCACGGTCGTCAGCATCGGCACCCAGGCCATCCCGGTGTTCGTCACCGGTCTTCTGGCGCAGGTCTTCTTCGGTGTGTTCCCGACCCAGCGCGGCTGGGACTGGTTGAGTTTCAACCGCTTCTGGCCGGACAAGTGGTACCTCGGGGTGATCCCGAACGGCGGATGGAAGGGAATCGTCCTGCCGGCCATCGTCGTCGGCATCGTGCAGATGGCCTACCTCGCCCGACTGCTCCGCAGTTCGATGCTCGAAGTGCTGCGCGCTGATTATCTGCGCACGGCCTTTGCCAAAGGCCTGCCGCGATCGCGCGTCCTGATCAAGCACGCGTTGCGCAACGCCCTGATTCCTTACGTGACTGCGGCGAGCTTCGCTCTCGTGGAGATCTTCGGCATCGCCGTGCAGACGGAGACCGTCTTCGGGCTCTACGGCATCGGGTCGAAGGTCGCCGAGGCGGCGCTCATCCAGGACGCGCCGGTCGTGCTCGGTCTCTCGGCCATCGTGATCATCAGCGCAGCGCTGGTGTCGTTGCTGGTCGACATCAGCTATTCGTTCCTTGACCCGCGGATCCGCGTTGGAGAGAAGGCGGCTACATGACCGCAGTGCTGCCCCTCGGCGTTGAGACCGTGCTCGTCACGACCGAGCAGATCGGGTACTGGGAAGACGTTCGGCGCAGGTTCTTCCGGAACAAGTTGGCCATCGCCGCACTGACCGTTCTGGTCCTGCTGATCCTGCTGGCGATCCTCGGTCCGATCATCGCTCGAGGTGACTACACGACGGGTCGGCTCGGCTACGAGTTGAAGCGCCCCGGTGATCACCGTTGGATTTTCGGCACCGACGGCCTCGGTCGCGACATGTTCAAGCGAGTGGTCCGCGGGATCGGGATTTCACTCTCCTTGGCCGCAGGTGTCACGGTCGCAACGACCTTGCTCGGCATGGTGCTCGGCGGGCTTGCCGGCTACATCGGTGGCTTCTTCGACACTGTCGTCAGCCGCACCATCGACGCCGTCTATGCCATCCCGTATGTGCTGATCGGTATCGCCATCATCTCGATCTTCGGGCGCAGCTTCTGGACGCTGCTCGGGTCGCTGGTTGCGGTCGGCTGGCTTTCGACGGCACGTTTGTTCCGCGCCGCGGTGCTGCAGATACGGGGGCAGGACTTCATCGAAGCGGCCCGCGCCACGGGCGCGGACACCAGACGGATACTGCTCAATCATGTGGTGCCGAATGCGCTGCCGCCGGTGATCGTGTCGATCGCGTTCTCGATCGCCGGATCGATCCTGGCGGAATCGATCTACTCATTCCTGGCGATCGGTTTCACCGAGCCTCGCCCCGCACTCGGCGTGATGCTGCTCGACGCCCGCAAGTCGGGCTTCGAGGTGTCTCCCCACATCCTGTTCGTGCCGGCAACCGTCCTGATCCTCCTCACGTTGTCCATCGCGATCATCGGCGATGCGCTCCGAGACGCGCTCGACCCGAAATTGCGAGGGGCCGGCTGATGGTCGCGGGAAACGAGCCACTGCTGCAGGTCAAAGATCTGCGCACGTACTTCCACACCGAAGCCGGTGTGGTGAAGGCCGTCGATGGCGTGTCGTTCGACATCCGGGCCGGTGAAGTCGTCGGCATCGTCGGAGAGTCCGGCTCGGGGAAGTCGGTCACCGCCATGACGATCCTCGGATTGCTGCCGGTGCCTCCGGCGAAGATCGAGAGCGGCCAGATCCTCTGGAAGGGCAAGGATCTCCTCACCACGAGCGAGAAGGACCTCCGCAAGATCCGCGGCGGCCAGATCGCCATGATCTTCCAAGATCCCATGTCCTCTCTGAACCCGGTGTACACGATCGGCAATCAGATCGAGGAGATGATTACGACCCATCAGCACCTCTCCAAGTCCGAGGTTCGTGAACGGGCGATCGACATGCTCGCCCTGGTCGGCATCCCCAAGCCCAAAGACCGGGTCAACGACTATCCCCACCAGTTCTCCGGTGGCATGCGTCAGCGGGCGATGATCGCCATGGCGCTTGCGTGCGAACCGGAGTTGTTGATCTGCGACGAGCCGACGACCGCCCTCGACGTCACCGTGCAAGCGCAGGTGCTCGAAGTGATCGAGAGCTCCGCCCAGAAGCTCGGGGCGGCCATCTTGTTGATCACCCACGACCTCGGCGTGGTCGCCGGCATGACCGACCGGGTGATGGTGATGTACGGCGGTCAGATAGTCGAACGGGCCCACGTCGACGATCTCTTCTATTCGCCGCGGATGCCCTACACGTGGGGCCTGCTCGGTTCGATTCCGCGGGTCGATGACTCGCCCGATCGGCGGCTCACGCCGATTCCCGGTGCTCCGCCGATGATGTCGAGGCCGCCCGCGGGTTGTCGCTTCTCTCCCCGCTGCATCTTCGCCGTCCCTGGACTGTGTGATGCCGCCGTGCCCGAGCTCGTCACCGTGCGCGGCGCCGGCGAGGACCATGAGGCCCGGTGCGCCCGCCTCGGCGAGGCCGGTTTTGCCGACAACGCCGACGTGTTCCTCGGAGGTCTGGCATGAACGCCGATGCCACACCACTGTTGGAGATCACCGACCTGGTCAAGCACTTTCCGATCGAGCGCGGATTGCTGAAGCGCACGGTTGGTCACGTCAAGGCGGTCGACGGTGTCTCCTACAGCGTGCTGCCTGGCGAGACGTTCGGCCTCGTCGGTGAGTCGGGCTGTGGGAAGTCCACCACGGCTCGTCTTGTGCTGCGTCTCATGGAGCCGTCGTCGGGCACGATCCGCTTCGACGGCGAGGACATCTCCGCCGGCACGCACGTCGACACCAAGGCCTTGCGCAAGAAGCTGCAGATCGTCTTCCAGGACCCCTACGCGTCGTTGAATCCCCGCATGACGGTTCGCCAGATCATCGCCGAGCCGATGGTTGTGCAAGGCGTGCGCAAGGACGAAGCGAATGCCCGTGTCGACGACCTGCTCGTCACCTGCGGGCTTGCCCGGGAGCACGGCGCCCGCTACCCCCACGAGTTCTCCGGAGGACAGCGTCAGCGCGTCGGCGTCGCACGGGCGTTGGCCAACAAGCCGAAGCTGATCTTCCTCGATGAGCCCGTCTCGGCGCTCGATGTGTCGATCCAGGCGCAGATCGTGAACCTGCTCGACGACCTGCAGGACCAGATGGGCCTCACCTACGTGTTCATTGCCCATGACCTGTCGGTGGTGTCGCACATCTCCGATCGCATCGCCGTGATGTACCTCGGCAAAATCATGGAGTCGGGCGCCAAGGACGAAGTTTTCGGCGCCCCGGCGCATCCGTACACCAAGGCGTTGCTCTCGGCTGTCCCGCTGCCCGATCCCCGTGCCGAGCGTGCCCGCAAGCGTGAACGCATCGTCCTCCAGGGGGACATCCCGTCGGCGGCCGACGTGCCCTCGGGGTGTCGCTTCCGCACCCGTTGCTGGAAGGCGACAGAGTTGTGCGCCAACGAGGAACCGACGCTCATCGACCGCGGTGGCGGACATCCCGTTGCCTGCCACTTCCCCGAGCAGTGAGCGGCGTCAGCCGATCTGCACTCGTTCTCCACGACGGCGCCTCTCTGTCGCACCTCACAGCCGGAGTGCCGTCGGATGATCCGGTCTGCTGATCCACGGGAGCACCGAGACGGCCGAGTCGGATTGGTTCGTCCACAGCCCGATCGGATCACGTCTGGCCGGACTCGGCTACTTCGTGATCGCCCCGGACTGTCGGGGCCACGGCCGGTCCACTGCGTCGCGTGATGACTTCGGTCGGCTCGCGTATTCGTTCGAGCAGATGGCCGCCGAGGGCGCCGAGTTGCTACGCGCGCTCGGTATGCCTCGGGCATTTCGTCTGTGGACATAGCAATGGTGGCACGGTCGCGTTGTGCCTGGCCAGTCGTTCCCGTTGCAGGTCCGGGCGGCGGTGGTGCTGGCCGGAAACGCATATGTCGACGAGCACGTCCGCACCCGCGTTCCGGTCGGCATGAACCCTGACCGAGTGGATCGGGAGAACGCCGCGTGGCGCGACGCCATGATCTCGCTCCACGACACCTTCCACGGCTCGGGCTACTGGCGCGAGCTCCTCGAAGCGACCATCGCCGAGACCATCACGTATCCCTAATGGACGGCTGCGGACCTGGCCGCGCTCGACGTGCCGGTCCTAGCGGTGCAGGGAACCGACGACAGCGTGAACGTCCCCGGACGCCACGCCGAGACCATCGCCGAGTGGCTACCCCGCGGAGAGGTGTGGCTCGCCGAGGGCCGTGGCCACTCCGTCCATTGGGAAGCACCCGACGACTTCATCGAGCGCGTCACCGAGTTCTTCGCCGCCGCTCCCAGCTGACCGGCTCACTTGGGAGCCGGCAGCGCCGCCCGCTGTGATCCTCCTCCGGCGCCTTCCGGGCGCCGCCGGGCATCGCTCCGCCGCACATCAGGTCATTCCTGCCGCACATCAGGCCCCTCCCGCCGCACATCGTCCCTAAAACGACAGTTCGGACAGAAAATCGCCTGATGTGCGGCGTAGCGGCCACCATCTGCGGCGCCTCCACGGACCGAGCGCGGCGTTGCGCGAAGGGGCTCTTGCTTGAGAGACTGGGCCACGAACTGAGAGTGGCGGGGCGGCTGGGCGCGCTATGCTTGAGGCTCCCTTCGGGGACCACGTCGAAGTGGCGAAATGGCAGACGCACCAGCTTGAGGGGCTGGCGCCCTTTAGGGCATGGGGGTTCAAGTCCCCCCTTCGACAC
>JANPDB010000536.1:0-2319 GCA_031431255.1 Acidimicrobiia bacterium
GATGGTCACCGTCGCGGCGACCGGACTTCCGGCATGGCGAACGATGTTGGTGAGTGCCTCTTGCACGATTCGGTACGCGGCAAGCGATACCCCGGCAGGGACCGTTGCCAGTTCGCCTTCGATGCTCAGGGTGACGGCGAGATCGGTGCTGCGGATCTGATCGACGAGGGTTGCGATGGTCGCAACTGACGGAGCCGTCGTCGAGTCCGAGACTGTGCCGGTTCGCAGGATTCCGACCAATCGGTCGAGTTCGACCCCGGTGCTGTCACAAGTGCTCCGGATTGCATCGAGCGACCGGGCCGCCTCGGCCGGTCGACGGTCGATGAGGTGCGCACCGATCCCCGCTTGCACGGCGATGACACTCAGCGAGTGCGCGACCACGTCGTGGAGCTCCTGGGCCATGCGAAGGCGTTCGTCAGCGGCCACCACTTCGGCGGTCTCGATCGCCGCTGCTGCTCGTTCGATGGCGATCTCTGCGTCGCGGTGGTCGCTCGCTCGTTTGCGCCGGACGGCCAGACCGGATGTGAACGCCACGATCAGGAACAACAATCCGAGCAGGGGAACAGCCGTCAGCAGGACGGTCCCGGTCGCAAGGAGGACGACGTAGAAGGCCCCCATCAGCGCAATGCCTCGCACGGCCAGTCGCCGCGGGAGGTAGGCGGCAACGCTGTAGAGCATGATCACAACGACGAAGAACGCCACGGTGTCGCGCTGGTGGGAGAACTCGATTGGGAGTATCAGGAGGAGAGCTGTTGCGAGGACCCGCAGCGGCCAGCGGCGCCGCCCGACGAGCGCCACACACACGGCGATTGTCACGACCCAACCGACCCAGTTGTCGGGCCCGAAGAGATGGGCATCGGCGTCTTGGACATCAATCCGGGTGACGAGCGCGACCAGGGCGACAACGACCATCGAACCAGCAAGCGCATAGTCCCAGGCATGGGCGCGCAGATCGCGGCGAAGGATGCGATCGAACCTCATCGGTTGACCGTAGACCCTGACGGCAAGAGGCACATCGGTCTACAGGATGAGATCGCCATGCGCCTGCCGGGCGAGAGTGGCCGCACAGAGTTCAATCTGTCGGCTCGAGCGAACGCCCCAAGCCCGATGTGCCAGCCCGACTCCGGGGCGCATCGTGGTTGGCATGACCACCACGACAACTCTCACCCCACCCGTCTCTCCCCCGACGCAACGTCGTATCGTCGCCCGCGCTGTCGATGTGACGAAGATCTACGGCGCCCATGACGCCGTCGTAAACGCCCTCGACGGCGTCACGGTCGGCTTCGACGCCGGCCGCTTCACGGCCCTGATGGGCCCATCCGGATCAGGGAAGTCCACACTCCTGCACTGCCTCGCCGGGCTCGACACCGTGACATCAGGCTCGATCCACATCGGTGACATCGACCTGGCAACGCTGCGTGACGCCGAGCTCACCCGACTTCGTCGTGACCGGATCGGCTTCGTCTTCCAGTCGTTCAACCTGATCCCCACATTGAACGCCTTGGAGAACATGACCCTTCCGATGTCACTCGCCGGACGCAAACCAGATCCGGCCTGGCTCGACCACATCATCGACACGGTCGGGTTGCGCACCCGGTTGACGCACCGTCCGTCGGAGCTGTCCGGAGGGCAGCAGCAGCGCGTCGCCGTCGCTCGCGCCCTGGCCTCGCGACCCGAGATCATCTTCGCCGACGAGCCCACCGGCAACCTCGATTCCCACGCCGGGGCCGATATCCTCACGTTCCTGCGCAACGCCGTGCGCGAGCTCGACCAGACCGTGGTGATGGTCACCCACGACCCGACCGCCGCTGCCTACGCCGATCGGGCCGTGTTCCTGGCCGACGGCCGGATCGTTGGCGATCTCGTCGATCCGACCGCCGCCATCGTCCTCGACTTCTTCAAGCAGGCCGGGAGCTGAGCCATCATGGCGACGCCACACGAGATGAAGACGACGGACTCGGGCCGTCGTTTGGCGGCCTTCGGCAACCGGAACTTCCGGATGTACTTCGTCGGCCAGACGATTTCGAGCATCGGGTCGTGGACGCATGCCCTCGCCGTCACCTGGCTCGTGTTGGAGTTGACGAACCGCAGCGACCGGCTCGGCGTGACCATGGCCTTGCAGTTCCTTCCCCTGCTGCTTCTCGGCGCCCCCGCAGGCGTGCTGGTCGACAGGTTCGACAACCGTCGCATCCTCGTCGTCACGTCAGCGGTGTCCGGTCTGCTCGCCGCGACGTTCGCCGCCGTCGCTCTGTCGGACCACATCACGATCTGGTGGATCTACACCCTGACCCTCGTGTTCGGCATCGCCTTGGCAGTCGA
>JANPDB010000537.1:0-1551 GCA_031431255.1 Acidimicrobiia bacterium
CAGCTCGACGGCAGGAAGTCGTCACCGGTCAAGCCGCCATCGAGCTTGTACGGCCATTCGCCCGAGTCCTCGATGTACCAGACGTCGTGGCCCAACTCCACGAGTCCGAGGACGTAGTTCAGGTAGTGCCACGTCATGCCACCCAGCAGGGGATGCTGGGCTATCAATCCGGTGACGAGGACGGTCACTTTGCCATCTCTCCGGTACGTAGACGTTCGATGGTAGCCAAGACGGCAGGGATGCGCTCGCGCAGCCGCGCCTGCTTCCACCAGTCCGGACGGTCACCCAACCAACGCAAGTCCCAGTACAGGCGGGCAAGATCGAAACGGCGCTCCAGACGCTCCGGGGCGGCGCCATCCCATCGGGCAGCGACATACGCGGCGAGTGCGGCCCGCTGGGTCTCCTGCGGCCATTTGTGCGTGATGGCAACGAAATCGATCTCACCCGGCCCCAAGGCGGCCGATTCCCAGTCGACTACGTGAAAGCCGGAGCCGCTGACGAGGACGTTGCCGGGTGTCAACTCGCCGTGCAGCAGCGTGTGGTCGAGCGACGCCAGCGATTCAAGCAGCGGTTCGCAATGTCGGCACGCGTCGATGAATGGACGCAATCCACCAGCGGCGGTGGCGAAGACCGCCGCGCGCTGCGCCCATCCGACGTAGTAGTCAGGTGGATGCCGGACGACATCGACATCGTTCGTGAAGTCTCGCTGCAGGGCACCGAGCCACTCGGCGACGTCGATGACGATGCGTGCCCCGTCGGCCAGTTCCTTCAATGGCGTGGCGTCGCTGATGTACTCCACCGCCAGCACGGCGGCGGCGGTGTCGCTACGACAACCGATGAGACGCGGCATCTCGGCGCAGGCCCCCGCCAACCGTTGGTACACGGCGGCCTCGTATCTGACGCCACGCCGATGCCCGAAGCTCGTGGTCGCCACCCCGAACTGGCACTTGCACAGTGCCTCGACGAGACCATTCGGAGAGCTGGCCGTCACGGTGAACGACGGATGGGTACTTGACGAGGGAGACGCCTCGATGTCGGTGATGCACGCGCCGACTCCGAACAAGTCAGCTGCCCACTCCCGCACAAGCTCGATGGCGTCACCGTTCATTTGGCGCCGAGCCGGGCCGCGACAGGTGACAGGTGGTCCAGGCGTCGTTGCACGCGGACCGTCCGAGACCAGTCGTCGCTGTGCCCCAGCCACCGCAGACCCCAGTACACACGGGCCGCGTCGAGACGTCCCAGGTCGAAGGCGCGCTCGTCTCCGTAGGCCTCATCCGCTGCGGCGCATACTGCGGGCGACCACTGCTCGCTGATGCTGGCGAGGTCGATCTCCGGTGCCGCCAGCGCAACAGACTCCCAATCCACGGGCCGCAGGCGACCCTGCTGCAGGAGCACGTTGTGAGGCGTGTACTCGCCGTGGATCAGCGTGACCGGCCCATCCAGAAGTTGGAACACCCCGACCTCGCAGAACCAAGCGCACATGTCGCGCAGCCATGGCACCCGGTCGTGCCACACCCCACCGAATCGAACGGTCCGGCGGGCCCAGTTCGT
>JANPDB010000538.1:0-1520 GCA_031431255.1 Acidimicrobiia bacterium
GACCCGCGGCGACGGCCGCGGCCGACCCACCACTCGAACCGCCTGCTGTTCGAGTGGGGTCCCACGGGTTCCGCGTCGGCGCGAAACCGGCCGGCTCGGTGGTCGAACTCGCCGAGAGCTCCGGACACGCGCTCTTGCCGAAGATGGCGAAGCCCAGTTCCTCGAATCGCCGTGCCAATACCGTGGTGCTGTTGGAGGTGTGGGCGGAACGCCTGAGCCCTTGGGTGCCGGCCCAGTGTGGCGTTCCGTCGAGCTCCTCCCCTGCGTCTTTCAGCAACATCGGGACGCCTCGGAACAGCTCGACGGGTCCGCCGTCCGCGCGAACTCTCGCGCGTTCGCGGGCGCGCTCGAACAGCGGGATCACGACCGCGCCGAGCAGCGGATCGAGACCTTCAATGCGGGCGATCGCTGCGTCGACGACTTCTCGTTCGCTCACGAGGCCGGAGCGAATCGCCGTCGCCGTCTCAAAGGCGGACCACCACTGCATCTCGTCACCCACTGCGCACCAGGACCATCACTCCGGGGGAAGAAGTTCGTCGGACCGCGAAACCTCGCGAGTCATCAGTGCACTGGCCTCGCGCTGGCGGCCCAGCTGATTGCCGGGGGATCGACCCGAGCGCACCGAGGGCCACCGCGTTCATCGGTCAGGTCAACCTTCGCCACGAGATGGCCCGTTGCAACGGCAGCTTTGACGACATCCAGGTCGATGCGGCAGAGCATCAACTTGGCGCGTCGAAACATCTCGAAGTGAACGGCCCGCAGGTTGCCCCAGGTGAGATAGACGAAACGCTCCCCGCGCTTTCCCTGAACGGCGGGACCGCGGAAGTCATAGCCGTCGTCCGTTTGGACAACATCGATGTCGAGCACCCAGATCGCCTCGGTCGCGTCGGCGCGGATCATATGCGCAGGATCGCGCCGGAGCTGCACACCAACGTGCACGTTGTCCATGGCGGACCCGTCGGGTCGACAGAAGGTCCGACCCGGAAGATTCACACCGGTGATCGACAATTGCATCGGCCGATCATGCCGCGCTCGACGCACCCTGCGGAACTCCTTTCTCGCCGACATTCGCGAGAAGAAATTCTCGAGATTCGCTTGACATGTTCGAACATACGTTCTACACTTGTTGTATGAGCAACGCCGCCGATGGACAGATCGAGGCCTACAAGCGCCTGTCGATCCCGCGCGCGTGCTCGTCCGACTGGAACCCGGGAGCTGCCAAGCTTGGGTTGCGGGAGCTTCGACGGCTCCGCGGGGAACTCGCCTCCGCCGAAGCCGTGTTGGTTGGCGTGATGAAGACCGAAACCGGACGCGACACCAAAGCCACCCTCACCCGCCGATTCGGCATGTCCGCAGCAGAAGCCGCCAAAGCCGAAGCCGTGGCCGATGTCGTCACCCGCATCCCCGGCGCCGACGACGCCCTCGCCGACGGAACCGTCACCGGCGAACACCTCCGCAAACTCGCCCCCATCACCAACCCCACCGAAGCCGCCGAACTCTTCGAACTGGCCCCCAGCCAG
>JANPDB010000539.1:0-7724 GCA_031431255.1 Acidimicrobiia bacterium
GGGCGACAAGCTCGACGTGATCATGATCCCGAAGGTCGAGGGAGCCGAGGACATCCACTACGTCGACAGGTTGCTCGCCCAGCTCGAAGCGAAGGCGGGTCTGACCAAGCCGCTCCTCGTCCACGCGATTCTGGAGACCGCTCGGGGCATGGCGAACGTCGAAGAGATCTGCGGCGCCTCTCCGCGCATGCAAGGACTCTCCCTCGGTCCGGCCGACCTTGCTGCGAACCGCCGCATGAAGACCACGCGGGTCGGTGGCGGCCACCCCGACTACCTCGTCCGGGACGACCCCGCACCTGACGCTACGGACGCCCCTCGGGCCACCCATCAACAGGACCTGTGGCACTACACGATGGCCCGCATGGTCGATGCCTGCGTGATGCACGGCATCCTGCCGTTCTACGGACCGTTCGGCGACATCAAGGACACTGTGGCGTGCGAAGACCAGTTCCGCAACGCCTATCTCCTCGGCTGCGTCGGAGCGTGGAGCCTTCATCCAGTACAGATCGACATCGCCAAGCGGGTCTTCTCGCCCCGTCCGTCGGATGTGGCTCAGGCCCAACGGGTCATCGACGCCATGGGTGACGGCACGGGAGCGATCATGCTCGACGGGAAGATGGAAGACGATGCGTCGGTGAAACAATGCCGAGTCGTCGTGGAGTTGGCCCGATCGCTCTCCGCCCGTGACCCCGAACTCGCCGCCGCATACGGCTTCGCCAAGTAATACGTGTACTTAAGGAATTGATCATGAGTGATCTTCGCCCCCGTCGCTCCGTGCTCTACATGCCGGCCGCAAACGAACGTGCGCTGGAGAAGGCGCAAACGATCCCGTCCGACGCGCTCATCTTTGATCTCGAAGATGCGGTAGCACCTGACGCCAAGGAGCAAGCGCGCGCCAACGCCGTCGTCGCCGCTCGCTCGGGTGCCTACGGACGACGCGAGATCACCATCCGCTGCAACGGCCTCGACACCGCGTGGGGTGCCGCCGACATCGCCGCGGCGGCAACATCCACGGCCGCCGCCGTGGTGATCCCGAAGGTGTCGTCGGTCGCCACGCTCGAAGCGGTTTCTCAAGCGCTCGACGCCGCCGGTGCGCCTGCCGAGATGCGCATCTGGGCGATGGTCGAGACACCCACGGCCATCTTCGACGTACGGACGATCGCCGCGCACCCCCGCGTCAACGTGTTGGTCATGGGAACCAACGACCTTGCGAAGGAACTCCGAGCGGCGCAGATACCTGGCCGGGCACCATTGCTTCCGCATCTGGCAACGGCTCTGCTCGGCGCCCGCGAGGCCGGCGTGAGCATTCTCGACGGAGTGTTCAACGACGTGAAAGACCCTGATGGCTTCCGGGCCGAGTGCATCGTCGGCGCGCAGATGGGCTTCGACGGCAAGACTCTGATCCACCCCAGTCAGGTCGAACCGTGCAACGAGGTGTGGGCCCCTACCGAGGCGGAGACACTCCACGCCCGACGCGTGATTGCCGCGTTCGACGAAGCCGTTGCCGACGGCCGCGGCGTGGTCACGGTCGACGGTCGGATGATCGAGAATCTCCACGTCGACAACGCGCGGCGCACGCTCGCCGTGGCCGACGCGATCGCTGCGCTCGGCTGACCTCGTCAACGCGGAGGGCGGCGCCCGCGGAAGAACGAGGCGAGGGCGCGGCCGAACCGGCCGAGCACGTCCTGGCCTCTCGACGGGTTAGCCCATCCTCCGACAGGAGGCGGCGATGACGGATCGCGTTCGTCGGGCTTTGCGACCTCCGGTCGTACCCGCCGCCGCATCTTCGTCACCCACCACAGCCCGAACCCGGTGAAGACCCCGAGGAACGATGCGGAGGACAATGCACGTGGCCACGCCACGCCGTTGGACTTGACGATAAGCAACTGCACAACGAACGCCACGACCCCGACGATCACACATGCCTGCGTCGAGGCCAACGTTCGCCTCGGTTCGCGGAGTTCATCGCTGGCCGGATCCTCGGGTCGGACCGCTTCGTCTTCCATGCCGTCAGTCTCCTCCGGGCGCACCACGACAGCGCGACGCCGAGAACGGACACGTGTGCTGGTACGCGCACGTGCTGCAGGCCCACGGGGACGGGGTGGCCGAGAAGCGGCGCTCGCCGCGGATGCGTTCGTCCACCTCTTGCACGAAAGCGATGGCGCGCCGGATCGTTGCCTCGTCGAAATCCAACGACACGACGAAGCTCCCGGTCGACCTGAGGGCCTCGTAGGACACTCGTACTCCGGTGACCCTGCGACCGGACCCGGCGATCGGATGAGCGAGCGCAAGGAGACCGTAGAGCAGCGCGGCGGGATCGTCGTCGATCGATTCGGCCACGTGACCGCTCTTGTAGTCACGAACTTCGAGGGTCCCGTCGTTGTGCAGCCACAGCGCGTCGATACGTCCACGTACGATCACGTTGCGACGAGCACGGAACCACTGGAGATCGAGTTCGCCATCCACGTAGTGGACGTCGTCACCGTGAACGGCTGCGGGGCACAGCTCGCGGTGCGCCAGGATCCGCTGCGACAGCCATGCCGACTGCGGAGACGTCGGGTCCAAGAACCCCGAATCGTCATGATCCGCCATGGGCGCATGCCGGAGTCGGAGCTCGTGGTGCAGCGAAAGGCCGAGCGCGAGTTCCTCGGTCTGCTCGGCCGCATCAGGGTCTGGTTCGAGGCGTAGCACGTGGGCCAAGCCGTACCGGCGTGGGCACGCGGCGAGATCCCGCGCCTTCGACGCCGTGATGACGAGCACGCCGGGGGACGGCTGGAACGGTGCTCCCAGGTCATCTTCGGTCCACGCGTCCCGGCTTTGCGCGAGTCGGCTCATGGACGCACCGTTGGTTCGACAGATGGGCTCAGTCGTGAGGCAAGGTCGTGATCGGTGGTCGACGAAACGGCGGCACACGAACGAATTGCCGGGCATGCGTCGCACCACCAGCCCGGCGTCTCGATGGGATCGATCAGCGCCAACTCGACCATGGCGTTGAGCTGTTGGGCGGCCGCGCTGACCATGGACGTCGTGATTTCGGTGTTTCGCTCTGACGGTGAAGCGCCGAGCCACAGGTGTCGAACTCGGGCGAGCACGTCGATGCCGGTGGGCGCTCCCTGGGTGATCAGAAGAGTGAGGAGGGCGTCGTTGTCGATGTCGACGGGTGTCGTCGTAGCGTCTTCGGCGATCGATTCGTCGAGCACCTCGTCCTCGGACGAATACGACTTGATCCGCCGTGAACCGAGATGAACGCGCCGTATCTCGATGACACCCGTCGTCCGATCGACCACGGTCGTGTCGCAGCGCCCCGTGAGACGAAAACGGCCGGTCCGGCTTGGCCGGTCCAAGAACGCTCCGGCGCTCGGGTGGAGCGACACGAGGTCGTCGCCGACGAACTCGCCGTAGGTCTGCACGGCTCTGGTGAACCGCAGTCGTTCTTCGGCAGAGAGGCCGGGAGGAGGCCGTTCGTCGAGCGTGTCGGCAATTGTCACGTTTTGTTGGTCGGCCACCTCATGGGCAACGCGAATTGCTTCGCGCACCGCCGAATCGAGGCGGAACGCGCCCTTGGCGACCGGCCGTGGCTTTGTCTCCGGATCCAGGATGGTGGCGAGAAAGCGACGACAGCGTTGCGCCGACGTGAGACGACCGAGGCTCAGCGAAGCGACTGCTCCGGCCACGACGTCATCCTGCCGAGGTCGGAGAAACGGTCAGTCGAACTTGGGAACGTAGCCGCCGCGACCCATCGAACGGCTCTCGTCGACATCCATCTCTTCCACGCCGCCGATGACCTCGGTGACCCAGGGGAGGCGGTCTTTGAGGATGCGGTTCACGCCGGCCTGCAGCGTGGTCGACGAGACCGCGCACGAACTGCACGAACCCTGAAGGCGCACTTCGACGACTCCGGTTTCGACATCTACCGACGTGAGCGCGAGGTCACCGCCGTCCTGCTGAACGACGGGACGGATCAGTTCGATGACGCTCTGCAACGCCTTCATCCGCTCGGTTCGGGCGTCGTCGGAGAGCACAGCGGTGTCAGTCATGGCCAACAGTCTTCCTCATCTCCGAGGTTTGCACTACCCCGGTAGGAGAAACCCTCCCCGGATCCCTCAACCACTGTCGGACCGCAGTTCTTCCCTCGTCGGGAAACGAGCGCCGTCTAGATCGTCGCGCCGCCGTCGCACACGATGGTCTGGCCGGTCGTGAACGCTCCCGCACTCGAGGCGAGGAACACCGCGGCCCCGGCGATCTCGTCGGGCTCGCCGATGCGGCGCAGCGCCGATCCTGAGGTTGCGTTCTTCAGGATCTCCTCGTTCTCCCACAAGTACTTGGCGAAGTCTGTCCGCACGAGCCCGGGAGCGACGGCATTTGCCCGAACGTTGAACGGGCCGTATTCGACGGCGATGTTCCGGGCCATCTGCATGTCGGCTGCCTTCGAGATCCCATATGCGCCGAGGATCGCGTTTCCGCGCAAGCCACCGATCGACGAGACGATGATGATCGATCCCTGCCGGCGGTCCTTCATCGACGGGAGGACCATGCTGCACAGCCAGTGGTTCGACCTGATGTTCGAGGCCATGATCTTGTCGAAGGCATCGTCGGGGATCTCGGTCATCGGACCGGCGAACGGGTTGATCGCGGCGTTGCAGACCAGGATGTCGACCGGTCCGAGGGCGGTGACGGTCTTGTCGACGAGCGCCTGCAGCTGATCCTTGTACCCGATGTTGCAGGGAACCGACATCGCCGACCCCGAGTAGCCCGCTGCGTTGATCTCCGCGGTCACGGCTTCGCACGCGTCGGCCTTGCGGCTGGAGATCACCACGTTCGCGCCGTGCTGGGCCATGCGGAAGGCGATGGCCTTGCCGATGCCCTTGGTGGAGCCGGTGATGATCGCGGTCTTGCCGGTCAGGTCGAAGAGCGAGTCGGACATGGGTCTTCCCTTGGTCGGTGAAACGAGAACGCTGGCGAGGCTAGGACGAGGAGGGCGCCACAGGCCAACGGGGCTCGGTGGCCCAAGGTCGCCGACCCGTGTCCTTGGCCCCGAGTGATGCGAAAGGTGCGTGTCCCGCCCTCCACCAGCGGCGGGCTACCTGGCTACGTCTCGGCTACCACGTGTTCCAGTGGGTGAGGGCCGCGGAGTCGAGGCGGGGTGCGGGTTTGAAGTCGGTGCCCAGCGTGTAGGCAAGCGGCGTCAGTCCCCCCTGCGTGACCTCGTCGAAGGGGATGCCGAGGATCTCGGCGGCCTTGCGCTCGTAGACGAGGTGCAGCGTCGTCCATGCGGTGCCGAGGCCTCGGGCCCGCGCCGCGAGCATGAAGCTCCAGAACGCCGGAAGAAGCGAACCCCATTGGCTCGCCTGCGCGAACACCGGCAGCTTCTCCGGCACGCGGCCGGTCATGCAGGGGATGACCATGTAGGGCACACGGTGGAACTCCTCACGCAGGAACGTCGCCGAGTCCCTGATCGCCCCGGCGCGTTCGGTGCGTGTGTCACCGATACCGAAATCGTTGTTGCTCTGGCCGACGTAGGGGTCGAAGGCCTTCCCGTAGAGGTCGGCGATGGCCTGCTTCTTGGCGGGGTCATCGACGATCATGAAGTGCCAGTGCTGGCGGTTTGATCCAGTCGGCGCCTGGAACGCGAGATCCACGCATTCCTGGACGAGTTCGCGGGGGACAGGTCGGTCGAAGTCCAGCCGCTTGCGGACTGCCCGGGTCGTGGCGAGGACGTCATCGGCGGAGAGGTTGAGGGTCATGCCCTCGGGTCTACCGGCAGCCGCTCGGCTCGACCAAGTCACCCAGCACCCGTGAGGCGGACCCGAGGACAGAAAAGTCCCGCTCGTGACGGAATCGAGCGGGACTTTTCGGTGAACCAACGGTGACGGAATTCCGTTGATTCGAGTTTTCCAACGGCGGCTCGGACCAAAGAGTCGCGGACGTCACGTGTGACTCACGTCACGTCGGTGGTCAGGTGTAGAAGGGGCTGTCGCCCGATGCGTGATCGGTCACGTCGACGACCGTGGTGATCTCGGGGCAGGCATCCTTGATGGCGACCTCGATGCCCTGACGAAGGGTGGCCTTCGACATGGCGCACCCCTGGCAACCACCGCCCATCGTGAGGTACACGGTGTCGCCATCCACGCCGACGAGCGTGGCGAAGCCGCCATGGCTGGCAATTGACGGATTCACCTGGTGCTCGATGACTTCAAGGACGCGAGCGGCGACCGGCCCTTCGAGGGCGGTCGCGTCGAAAACCGGCATCGGCTTGGGCTCGGCCTTGGCCGGCTCGTTCGGGTTGAGCAGCACCATCCCGGAGCCATCGGCAGCGATATCGAGTGTGGCGCCACGCAGGCGCTCGATGGACGAGGCCGGCACGACCAGGGAAAGCCCGCCGCCGACGTCTTCGATGTGATCGGTGGCGTTCGTCTCGGAGAGCGGCTGGAAATACATCTCGTAAGCCCAACGCGGGCCGTTCGTCGCGCCGACCTCGAGCCAGAGCGCAAGGGAGTCGGCATCGAGTTCGGCAGCGCGTGCGTCGAGCACCGTTGCACGGGCTCCGTCGGTCACCGTGAGCACGATGGTGGACCGGTCGAGGATGTCAGTCATGGCATCCATGGTAGGCGGGAGCGGCGTTCTCGCCGTCCTCGGGAATCACCTCCGCCGTTTTGTCCTATCCCCGGGAGAGAATGAAGGAGTGAGCGCTGCCAACGAGGAACTGCCGTGGGGGTCCGCCGAGTCGGCGCCTGACCCCCTCTCGCCCGCGCTACCGGCTCCGGATTGGACGGCGGCGCCCGGCTCCGCAGCGGCGTCGACGGTTCGCACGGTCTCGCTGACCCGTCTCTATGCCGAGGTCGGACGAGCACTCGCCGCGCCCGGACGCGTGCAGGTCGAAGGCGACGTGCACGACCGTCGGGTCACCCAACAGGGTGCGATCTGGTTCACCTTGCGCGATCGCGCGCTCGACCTCCCAGTGCTGATCTCCGGTGGCCGCGCTCGCAAGAGCCGGATCGTCGACGGCGAACGGGTATCGGTTGTCGGTCGGGTGACCCTGCAGCAGCGCAAAGTGCAGATCCGTATGGAAGCCGAAGAGGTACTTCCCGTCGGCGAGGGCGCTGTTGCCGCGCTGCTCATACAGGTGCGGTCCAGGCTCGCCGCCGAAGGTCTTATCGACCGTCCTCGCCGACCCATTCCGATGCTCCCGCGTGGGATCGGTGTGGTGTGCGGAACCGACGCCGCGGTGCGCCGCGACATCGAAGCGGTGGTAGCGGCTCGCTATCCCGGCTTTCCCGTCCGGTTCCTCGAAACCGCGGTGCAGGGCGCGGGGGCCGCGGAGTCGGTTCGCCGTGCGATCGATGAACTCGTCCTCGCTCCGGACATCGACGTCATCGTGCTCGCCCGCGGCGGCGGGAGCGCGGTCGACCTTCTCCCGTTCTCCGACGAAGATCTTTGTCGCGCTGTCGCCATGTGCCCGAAGCCTGTGGTATCGGCCATCGGCCACGATGGTGATCGACCGGTGTGCGATGACATCGCCGATCTTCGTTGCGGTACTCCGTCGATCGCTGCACAGGCTGTCGTCCCGGATCGCGATGCCTTGTATCGCGCATTGGATCGATCCCTCGCCGACGTGGCCCGAGCGATGCACAACCGCTCGCTCGGTTCGCGCAGTCGGTTGGGTGTGATCCGTTGGGAGAGCGCCCTCGATCGACGTTGTGCCTCGCTCCACCAGTCGCTGTCCG
>JANPDB010000540.1:0-3260 GCA_031431255.1 Acidimicrobiia bacterium
GCGCCCCAGCCGTCGTCGGGTTCGAGTCGTTCGGCGGCGCTGGGTGTCGACGCGCTCAGCCACCGGTACCCGGCGAGGTCGAGTGTTTGGGCGAGGACCGCGGGCGGCGGATCGGGGAAGACGAGGATCGGACTGAGAGCCATGATCGTAGGTGTACGTATCGACGGCTAGAGGGCGGGGAGGTAGCGGTCGAGCTCGAACTGGCTCACGTGCGTCTTGTAGCCGGTCCACTCGACCCGCTTGTTTCGGATGAACCACTCGAAGACGTGTTCGCCCAGCGCGTCTCGCACGAGCTCGCTTGCCTCCATCACATCGACCGCCTCGCTGAGCGACCCCGGAAGCTGGGCAATTCCTGATGCCAGCATCTGGGCCGCCGTGAGTTCCTGGTTGTCGAGCTCGGGCGGGAGCTCGTAGCCCTGTTCGATGCCCCGGAGCCCGGCGGCGAGCAGCACGGCGTAGGCGAGGTACGGGTTGCAGGCCGGGTCGGGGGCGCGATATTCGATGCGCGTCGACGACTCCCGGTTGCGCTTGGCGGTCGGGACGCGTACGAGGGCCGAACGGTTGTGTCGGGCCCAGGTGACCGACGTCGGCGCCTCGTAGCCGGGGACAAGGCGCTTGTAGGAGTTGACCCACTGGTTGGTGACCGCGGTGATTTCGCGGGCATGGCGTAGCACCCCGGCGAGGAACTGCTTCGCCGTGGACGAAAGGAAGTAGGGGTCATGGGCGTCGTAAAAGGCGTTGTTCCCGTCGCGGAAGAGCGACAGGTGCGTGTGCATGCCGCTGCCCTGGACGCCGGCGATCGGCTTCGGCATGAAAGTGGCATACACGCCTCGCTCGATGGCGACTTCCTTCACGACCAAACGCAGCGTCATGATCGAGTCCGCCATCGTCAGCGCGTCGGTGTAGCGGAGGTCGATCTCCTGCTGACTCGGGGCCTCTTCGTGGTGGCTATAGCGCACCGGAATGCCGAGGGCCTCGAGGTGCGAAATCGTTTTGCGACGGAGATCGCCGGCGGCGTCCGCAGCGGACAGATCGAAGAAGCTCGACGTGTCGAGCGGCTTGGGCGGACGGCTCGGATCGTTGTCGGCGAAATAGAAGTACTCGAGGTCGGAGCTGGCGAAGAACTGGTAGCCCAGGGCCCCCGCCCGATCGAGGCTGCGGCGCAGCACCTGTCGCGGATCACCCAGGAACGGGGTGCCGTCGAACTCCGTGACGTTGCAGAACATCCGGGCCACCGGCTCTTCGGTGCGCCAGGGGACGATCTCGAAGGTGTTCGCGTCGGGATTGGCGAGCATGTCGGATTCGATCTGGCGGCTGAACCCGTCGATCGCCGATCCGTCGAAGGAGATGCCCTCTTCCAGTGCGTTCTCGAGCTCTGCCGGAGTGATCACGAGGCTCTTGAGTGAACCGAGCACGTCGGTGAACCACAGCTGCACGAAGCGGACGCGGCGCTCCTCCATCGTGCGCATCACGTACTCGTTCTGGTCCGACATCCTTCCCATGCGGTCGTCGCCCTCTTCGAAGGTCGGCGATGCATCGTCGTCGGGTCCGGCGGTATCAATCGGCACGCTTACCATCGTGGCCTACTTGTCGGCGGACGTGAAACGTCGGGAACGGCCCGTTCACACACCCGTAACGAGCTCAGGCCGGAAAACATGAAATGCCGTATCCGTTCACATACCTGTCACAAACGAGCAACTGTTGGGAAACGACACCCTGCAATCGTGTGTACCTCTCCTCAAGGACTCTGCTCGCTCGGTGCTGCGCCACTCCGCCTCGCTCCACTGCGCGCAACACCAGTTCGGCCGGAGAAGCTGATCTTCACCACTACTCACTCCCGGTCGAGACCTGCCCGGGACACAACGAAAGGCCCCCTGTGGCGTACCAAGCCGAATACATCTGGATCGACGGCACGTCGCCCAGCCCGCTGCTCCGCAACAAGACCAAGATCGTCGCCGACGGTGCCGAACCCGGCATCTGGGGCTTCGACGGCTCCTCGACCGAGCAGGCGCCCGGCGACAAGAGCGACTGCGTGCTTCGTCCAGTGTGGAGCTGTCCGGACCCGATCCGTGGCGGCAACAACATTCTGGTGATGTGTGAGGTCCTCCTCAACGACATGACCCCGCACTCGACCAACACGCGCGCAGCGGCGGCAAAGGTCGCCAAGAAGTACGGCAAGCAGGAGCCGTGGTTCGGTATCGAGCAGGAATACACGATGCTCACCGCCGAAGGCCGTCCGCTCGGCTTCCCGAAGACCGGCTTCCCCGGCCCGCAGGGTCCGTACTACTGCGGCGTCGGCACCGGTCGCGTCGTCGGCCGCGACATTGTCGAGGCCCACACCCAGGCGTGCCTCGATGCCGGCATCTCGATCTCCGGCACCAACGCCGAAGTCATGCCCGGTCAGTGGGAGTTCCAGGTCGGGCCGCTGGGCACGCTCGAGGTCGCCGATCAGCTGTGGGTCTCGCGCTGGCTCCTCCATCGCATTGCCGAGGACTTTGACGTCGTGATATCCCTCGACGCCAAGCCCGAGAAGGGCGACTGGAACGGTGCCGGCGCACACACGAACTTCTCCACCAAGGCCATGCGTGAGGACGGCGGGTACAAGGTCATCGAGAAGGCGTGCATCGCCCTCGGCAAGAAGGTCGACCTGCACGTTTCGAACTACGGCCATGACATCGAGAGCCGCCTTACCGGCAAGCACGAGACGGCGCCATACAACAAGTACTCCTACGGCGTGTCGAACCGTGGCGCTTCTGTCCGCATCCCCTGGCAGGTCCCGATCGATGGCAAGGGCTACATGGAGGATCGTCGCCCGAACGCCAACATGGATCCGTACACCGTCGCCCGCCTGCTGACCGACACGATCTGCTCAGCACTCGCCTGACGCAACACTCGAGCAGCGCCGGCTCCTGAGGGAGATGATCTCTTCCGCGCTGGCCCGAGTCTCTCGATTTCGCGAACGATGGGCGGCCTTCGGGCCGCCCATCGTCGCGTCCTGGGTCGCTGGCCCCGTCCTGGGTCGGCTTCCGTTCACTGGGTCGGCCAGGCCCCGTCCTGGGTCGGCTTCCGTTCACTGGGTCGGCCAGGACGTCAAAAATGCACAGATCCCGACCCAGTGTCGCTGAGCCGACCCAGTGTCGCTGAGCTGACCCAGGGCGCGGTCAGGATCCTCGCAGCTCGTCGGGGAGCCGTAGGTCGCCTCGGGGCGAGACACTGACCGATCCGACCTTCGGGCCCGGCGGCAGCGTCGTCCGTTTGAA
>JANPDB010000541.1:0-8949 GCA_031431255.1 Acidimicrobiia bacterium
GCCCTTCGGAACTGTCGGCTTCGCCGCGTTCCACGACGGCACGGTCATCGGAAGCGGGAGTGCCGTGAGGAGCGCAATGGGAATCAGCACCTCATCGGCCACCCCGACCCCTCCGTATGCCCCTTCGCGAATCGTGGTGACGTAGCCGTCCACGCCGGACTGCGTCCGAAGTTCGGCGGGGAGGCCTATCTGGATCCGCTGGCCCCGAACGCGGACGTTGAAGGGATCGGCGAGCAGCTTGCCGTCCTGGTCCGGAGCGATATAGCGAAGGTCGGCACCCCCGGACTCGAGATCAACGAGGCCGCTGAGTCGGCCGATGGTCTGCTTGCCGATGCGAACGTCGAACGCGATGGTGACGCGATCGATGAACAACTCGCCAAGAGCCCGACGGGCAGAGATGGTCGGCGTCAGATTACGCCGGGGCATCGAGATCCGATCGTCGGGCTTGGTCAGGGCCGTGATGGTCGTCCGATCATCCGTTTTCGATGCGGCATCTGCCGGAGCAGCAGTGCCACTTGCACCGGCGACGACTGCGAATACCAGCGCCACGCGACACAGTCGGCCTAGCGGGCGACGCACATCGAGTGTCTGCATGGGTTCCTCCAGGTGGCGACCTGCCGAGAACAACGGTACTGAACCGCAGGCGCAACGCGAACGAAGGCCGTTCGTCTGCTCGGTTTACAGACCTTCGATGTAGTAGCGCTCCGGAAGGTCGTTCGCCGACCGGAGTGCGAGCCGGGCCCGGGCGAAGAGGGCGTCGACGTCGTCACCGGGACGGGCCACGCTCATGCCGAGGCGCATGTCCACGACGAATTCGCCATCACGTCCGGCGAGCGGTTCCTCGAGGCGACCGAGCAGGCGGCGGGCAACGATCGGAAGGTCCTCGGCGAAGAGCCAGTTGATCGAGAGGACGGCGAACATGTCCTGATCGACGACGCCGGCGATCTCGATGCTGCGGATCGAGGACTCGAGACGTTTGGCAAGAAGGAAGAGGCTGTCGTTGGCTGTTCGACGACCGAGCGTTTCCCGCTGATGGTGAACCCCGCGGAGCTCCACGAACGACACAGCGACCGTCAAGGCGTCGGTCCGGATTCGCTCGATCGTGGCCACGACGTGTTGGGCGAAGAGCACCCGGTTCGGCAGTCCCGTCACCTTGTCGGTGCCCGGCTCGAGGTCGACTGCCACCGGCTGGACGTCTATTTCGACAGGACGCTCTGTCGACAGCCGACTCGGATCTGTGTAGCCCTCGACGATCTTGGGCGGACTCCACGACGAAGCACCCTCGGCCGTCGGGAGGCGGTACCTCTCGACCGGTTGCACTGGCCCGGAGGGCTGTGGTGTGACGCTCTCTGCGGTCGGCGCAGGCGCCGGCGTCGACGGTGACGTTGCGGCGATCACGGGTGCGCCGGCAAGGAACATGACGTAGCCGACAGCCTGGCGGTTGGGGTCCAGCACGACGCCCGCCGCACAGACAAGCGTGACGGCGCCGTCGGCATGATCGAAGTCGATCCTCCAGCCCTCGCCCGATTGTTGGGCGCCCAGCGCTGCCTGGCGGAAGGTCTCGACGCTGGTGGCGCCGACGATGCGCATCCACCCCTGACCCTTCGCCGACTCGGGATCGAGGCCGGTCACACGGCTGAGCGGCCCACCGGTGGCGATGCAGTTCCCCCGAGCATCGAGGAACAGGGTGGCAAACGGTGAGAACGCGGCCGCGGCGATGGACGTCGCGAGATCACCCCGCGCGGCGCTGTCGATGATCCGCCTGGCGGCAGCGTCCGTCAGCGTGATGCCGACGCCGAGCACTTCGCCGTTCTCGCTCATCGGTGTCGCCCGGACCCCGATGCGAAGGGTCTGTCCGGTCGGATGGACTACCGGCAGGTCGTTCGCGACAGGAACGGCCTGCACGAAGGCCTGATGGGCGATCGCAGAGATGGCCGGTCCCCAATTTGTCGGCAGTTCTGCGGCGCGCCGACCTTGTGCGTCAACCGGGTCGGTGCCGACCAGGTTGGTCAACGCTCCAGAGGTGACCGCGATGATTCCAGCCCGGTCGAACAGCAGCCTGGCCTCGCCAGCGTCCCTGAGCAGGGAGAACACCGACTTCCAGGCCGGCGAGTCGGCGGCTGCTGCGTCGGACGGTGCGGCAGGAGCCTGGGGTTGGTCAGCAAGTTCTGATCGCACGTCCATGTGTATCGGCACGGAGGTGGCGGGGGTTTACGCCTGGTTTTCGCGGACGGCGAGCGATGCCGGCCATCCTGAGCGAACACGTTCATCGCGTTCCCAGGAGGGGATGCAGGCGAGCAGAATGCATGCATGGATAACCTCGCATCGCTGATGATGGTCGGCCTCGGCAAAATGGGGGCGAATATGACCGAGCGGTTGCTCCTCGGTGGTCATCGGGTCGTCGCCTTCGACCGTTCCACGGAAGCCGTCGGAGCGAGCGTGGCCAAAGGAGCGGTTGGGGCAACCTCCCTCGAGGATGGTCTGGCATCGTTGGGCGAGGGACGCAAGATCGTCTGGGTCATGGTGCCTGCGGGGGCGCCGACGCAGGGCACGCTCGATGCTCTCGCCCAGCTCCTGTCGGCCGGCGACATCGTCATCGACGGCGGCAACTCGAACTGGAAGCAGACCCAGGCCCGCGCTGCTGTGCTCGCAGAGCGGGGGATCCTCCTGCTCGACGCGGGCACCTCGGGTGGGGTGTGGGGCCTCGCCAATGGCTACTGCCTCATGGTCGGCGGGCCGGACGAGGCGTACGCCGCGGCGGAGACGATCTTCACGACGCTGGCGCCCGAGAACGGCCTGATGCACGTCGACTCCGCGTCGGGGTCCGGTCACTTCACGAAGATGGTCCACAACGGCATCGAATACGCCATGATGCAGTCCTACGGTGAAGGGCTCGAGATCATCGCCAAGAGTCCGTTCAACGTCGACCAGGCCAAACTGACCGACGTCTGGAATCACGGGTCGGTCGTGCGATCGTGGCTCCTCGAGCTGTTGGCGTCGGCGCTGGAGCGCGACCCGGAGCTCGACGACCTCAAGGCCTATGTCGATGATTCCGGTGAAGGCCGTTGGACCGTCGATGCGGCGGTGGAGTTCGGCGCACCGGCGTACACGATCGCCTCGTCGCTGTTCGCCCGTTTCGGATCGCGAGAAGAAAATGCCTACGGTCTCCGGGTGCTCTCCGCGCTTCGCAACGCGTTCGGTGGGCACGCGGTGAAGAAGGCCGACGGATGAGCGTCGCAACGACGTCTGCGGAAGCAGCCGATCAGGGGACCTCCCCACAGCTCCGAGCGGCCCGTTCGGTGCGTGGCAAGGTCCTCGTCGCGGTCTTGAGCGTTGTCGTCGCCGGCTTCGTGGCCCTCAACGTGTGGGCGGCACGCACCAATGAGTCCGACGCCCGCAAGGCGAAGGAGGCGGCGGTGGTGATGGCCGACCGGTCCAAGGTGAGCCAGGTGTGGGCGGAGACGTCCGACGGCATGACGGCAACCTTCGTCGCCATCGATCCGGACGACAGCGCACGGGTTTCCTCGATCCGCTCATACCTCCGCAAACAGCGGATACAGCATCTGCGCGCTGACTATTCCGATGTTCGATTCGAAGGCCGCTCTCTTCCGGGTCGTCCGGAGCTCGAGTACGGCACGGAGAACCTCAAATTGAACGTTCGCTACCGCGACGTTCCGGGCGGAGGAGAGCTGCGCTTCATCGGTACGGACGGCGACCGCGACATCATGAAGGCATCGCTGCTCGAATGGTCGGCCGCCGTGCAGCGCGGCTGATGTCCGGGTCACCCGGTTCGATGGGCGGCGCGGGGTCACCGGCCCCGGGTCAGGGTGGAGTGCCGATCGATCTGCTCGAGGGCATCTCAACGACTCGGGCGATCCGTCGCTACACCGACGAGCCCGTCACCGACGCGCAGCTCGCGACCATCCTTCACGCCGCGACGAGGGCGCCGACGGGCTCGAACCGCCAGCCGTTCCGTTTTCTTGTGCTGCGCGACGGCCCCAACGCGGTCGAGGCGAAGCGGCTCATTGGTGGAGCGGCAAAGGCGATGTGGACGCAAAAACGCGTCCACGACGGCTACGACCGGGGTTCTGGCACGGTGGCGGATTCGCCCAAGGCGCGTATGGAGCGCACGATGCAGCGCTACGTCGACGACTTCGAGCGGGTGCCCGTTCTGGTCCTACCCTGCCTCGTTCGCTACCGCGAGCCATCGGTGTTCGAGGGATCGTCGATCTACCCCGCCTGCCAGAACCTGTTGTTGGCGGCCCGGGCGATCGGTCTCGGAGGCGTGCTGACCGGCTTCCAGCACAGCGTCGAGGGCGAGTTGGTGGAGCTGCTCGGTGTCCCGTCCGGTGCGGTGATTCACGCCACCATCACCCTGGGCCATCCGGAGGGCCGTCACGGGCCGGTGCGTCGCCGACCGCTCGCCGAGCTCGTCTACGACGACTCGTGGGGTTCATCGCCGAGCTGGGCGGTCGATCCGGAGGGCACGGCGTTCACATCGGCAGGACCGCCGAAGCGGGTCCGTGAGGCGAGCGAACGCTCTTCGTGATGGCGCACGGTCGTCGAGTAATTGCGTTTCGGTGCGCCCCGCTGGCAGCATCTCCTCGTCCCTCCCGTTGAAGCCCCGTTCCGCTGTCCTCCCGGACAGAACCCCGAAAGGATCCGGCGTGCACGTCCGCATCGAGAACGACCGCTGCCAAGGCCATCAGATGTGCGCCATCGCCGCCCCCGAGGTGTTCGGGAGCGACGACTATGGCAACGCCGTACTGCTCATCGACGGGCACGACGTGCCTGAGACCCTGCAGGCCAAGACCCGTCGAGCCGCCGGGAACTGCCCCGAGCTGGCCATCATCATCGAGGACTGAGCCATGACCGATACTGCGAATCCGCTGACCGACTTCGACATCTTCGCCCCTGACTACGTGAAGGACCCCTTCCCGACGATTTCGACGATCCGCGAGTCGGAGTGCCCGATCGCCCACAGCGACCGCTGGGGTGGATCCTGGCTGCCGACGCGGTATCAAGACGTCGTTGCGATGGCCCAGGAGCACGAGATCTTCACTTCGCAGGAGATCATCGTCGTCCCGCCGCCGCCGGGCCAGGTCGAAGGTCCGTACTCGGGTGTAAAGGCCCCGCCGATCACCTCCGATCCGCCCGACCACCACTGGCACCGCCGGGCAATCCTGCCGACCTTTGCTCCGCAGTCCGTCGCTCCCTACGAAGCCACCACGCGCGACTTCTGCAACTCGCTGATCGACCGGTTCATCGACAAGGGTGTCGCCGACGCCGGCACCGACTACGCGCAGCAGATCCCGGTGCGGGTCATCTCGCTCATGCTCGGGGTGCCGACCGATATGTCCGACACCTTCACCGGATGGGTTCGCGGCGTTCTCGAGACCGGTCTCACCGACCCGAAGGTGCGTCTCGAGAGTCGTCTCAACATCATGAACTTCCTCCGCGCCCAGCTCGACGACCGCAAGTCCAACCCGCGTGAAGGCGACTTCATCACGAGCCTGCTCGCCCACGAGCACGACGGCCGGAGGGTCGACGAGGACTACGTCATGGGCGTGTGCAACCTCATGCTCGTCGCGGGGATCGACACCACCTGGTCGTCGATCGGTGCCTCCCTGTGGCATCTCGCCCAGCACCCGGAGCATCAGCGGCAGTTGCGCGACAACCCGGACCTTTGGCCGACTGCGGTGGAAGAACTTCTCCGCGCCTACGCCCCGGTCACGATGGCCCGAATCGTTGCCCACGACACCGAGTTCCAGGGATGTCCGATGCACGCCGGTGACCGGGTGCTCATGGCGTTTCCCGCGGCGAACCGTGATCCCCGCCAGTTCGAGAACCCCGACGAGGTCATCCTCGACCGGGAGAACAACCGCCACGTGGCCTTTGGTGCTGGCATCCATCGATGTGCCGGCTCGAACCTCGCCCGCCTCGAGTTGCGGGTCGCCCTCCAGACGTGGATGGCCCGAGTCCCCGAGTTCTCACTCGTCGACCCGGCTTCGGTCACCTGGGCCGGCGGTCAGGTACGCGGACCTCGCGTCTGCATGGTGAAGTTCTGAGCTGAGGCCTAGGTTGTTCACCCGGTCGCCCTATTGGCGACCGGAGCACCAATCTCGTGAGCTATCCGATGGCCGCGAACGGGTGACGACCCGTGAGGTCGTCGATCTGGCTCACGAGGGCACGCATGCCGAGCTGCTCAGCTGTAGCCCGAGCATTGGTGAGCAACGGTTCCGCACGATCGACGTCGCCCCGCCGCGCCAGCGCCCGACCCCACCAGTGCTTGGTCCTGGTCGCGAGCGGCGCTGATCGGAGTGCTTCCTCCTGCGCCAGTGCCGCGGCGAAGAGACGATCGGCTCCCGCGTGGTCGCCGTCCACGGCGGCGAGGCCGGCGAGCAGACGGTCGACGGAGCACATCACGTGGGTACCCGACGCGGCGCGGGCCATCTGACCGCCGTACTCGACCAGAAGCCTCCGGAGCACGCCGGCGTGTGGCCGCGCATCAACGGCGACGACAGCCCAGGCAAGCGAGCCCAGGGCGAGGATGGTGAGCCACCCGCGGCCGACCGCGGCGAAGTCGTCGGGTGAGAGTTCGTCGAGCGCCGCCAGGGCGTGATCGATATGGCCGGCTTCGGCAGCTTCGGCTGCAACCAACGCTCGTGCCACAGGAAACGACGAGTTCGTTGCGAGGAAGTTGACGGAGAACTGGTAGAGCGTCTCGACGTCGCCCGTTTCCTGGGAGATCCAGTTGCGTTGGATCTGAGAGCCGAGGGCGTAGTTCGTGCTGTGTCTTCCGTGTCGAAGGACCTCGTCGATCGCATCTTCGGCGGCTGCCCAGCGTCCATCGAGGAGCTCACGCATGGCAATGCGCTGGAACATGGCGCTCTCGTAGGACCACGACGAACGACGGAGCTGGGCGCGGCCGAGCGCGGCGCCCAAGTGGCGCTCGAAGCCGTCCCGGTCGCCAAGCGAGAGGGCGATCTGGGCGAGTACGGCGTCCATCGGTGTGCCGAACGAGTCGGTTCCACCAGGCGTGGCGAAGCGGTCGTACACCTCCGTAGCCTGCCTTGGCTGTTGCATGTACATCAGACCCACGACACAGTCCATGGCAACCTTGCGAGCCTCGGGATCCGCTGGGTCGAGATGCCGAACGATCTCGTGCACACGCGCCGCGTGGTCATCGGGCGTGAGATGGGGTCCGACCCGCTCATTGAGGAGCAGCGTGCTCTCCGCCGCCCACCGGCCGAGCAGGGACGTGTCAGTGATTTCGGCGAGAGCCGAGCGGAGGAAGTCGATCCGCTCGAGCCCGGAATCGGACGTGGCGGCTCTCCCCGCGGTTCGTAGGGCCTGGGCCATCCGGTCCTGATCGCCGAGCGCTCGTGCGGCAGCGAACGCTTCGCGCGAAGCGGCGAGTGAACTCTGCATGTTCGCTCGCGACGACGCGCGGGCCCGGGCGATCAGGAGGTCGCATCGCAGCGGTGCGTCATCAGCCTCGGCCAAGTCGATCAATTCGAGACCGCGCTCGACCAGCTCGGCCGAGCGTCCGTCGAACACTGCGTGCGCAGCCACTGCGGCGCGGAGGTACCAGTTCGGAGCGGAAGCCGATTGCGCCTCTCCGTGGTGGTACGCCAACTCGTCGAGATGACGGTCGATCGACAGTGCCCATCGACCCTCCAGCACCGTGACGACATCTCGATGCATTCGCCGTCGTCGTGCCGAGGACAGCTCGGCCAACAGGACGTCGCGGACGACGGCATGGCGGAACTCATACGCGCGCGTGGTATCGACGACGATGCCGGCGGTAACGGCGCGTTCGATGTCATCGAGAGCGTCGCGGCCCAGCACCGCTTCGACGACGTCGGCGTCGAAGCTCCGTCCGATGACGGCGCCCACCCGCAGCGCCTGGGTGGTTTCGTCACCGAGTCGGGTGAGTCGCCGACCGATGACCTCGCGCAATCCCTCGGGCAGGCTCGCCGCGATCGTGGACGAACCGGCTCGCCAACGGTTGTCCCCGGGGACGATCGCGCCGGTCTCGGCGAGATGGCGGATCACTTCACCCACGAACAGCGGGTTGCCCGAGGTCTGCGCGTGTACGGCGTATGCGAGGCTTCTCGCCGCATCATCGAGGTCCTGCCCGGCGAACGTGCGGAAGAACTCCGAGACGCTCGTTTCGTCGAGGCCATCGAGAACCTCCCGGCGGACGCCTCCGACCTGGCGAAGATCCGCCAAAGCAGCGCTGAGCGGGTGTACGCGGTCGAGGTCGGTGTCCCGGTAGGTGCCGATGATCGCGACGCCCGGGGTCGATTGCGCGACGACGTGGCGCAGCGCCACGAGCGATGCCTGATCGATCCAGTGGATGTCGTCGAGCACGACAGCGATTGGCGCAGAACGCCGGAGGAGTGCGCTGATGGCGTCGCTGAGAAGCGAAAGCCGCGTCGGGGCATCGAGCTCGACGATCGCGTGTCGATGACCGACTCGTCGTCGCAACGCAGGGACGATGCCGGTGAGCTCTTGCAGGTGCTCAGGGGCAAGATCGGCAAGATCTGCATCTGAACACGATTCGATGAGCGGAGCCAGCGCCTCGGTCCACGGACGGAACGCCACAGCGAGATCCTCGTCGCAACGGCCGAGCAGCACCGTCGTGTCGGTGCCCGACATGAGGTGCGTCAGTTCGCTGACGAAGCGCGTCTTGCCGATTCCCGGCTCACCGGCGACGAGAAGGGCCCGCCACTCCTCGGACTTCCATGCATCGAGCAGTTCGGCGACAAGCGGCGCCCTTCCGACGAACGGGCCGCGCCGAACAGCATCGAGCGCGTCGGGGAACGCCGTCGGCGACGTCCGGCCGCTCGGTCGAGCGGCCGGACGGTCCCAGTCCACCCGAACGACTGCCATGGGGGTGCTTCGGCCCTTGAGCGAGTAGTCGCCGACCGGCGTCATACGATG
>JANPDB010000542.1:0-5807 GCA_031431255.1 Acidimicrobiia bacterium
TTCGTCCGGCCGATGGCCGAGGAGTTCGATGCCGGACGCGGCGCTACTGCACTCGTCTTCGCCATCACCGCGTTCGCGTACTTTTCGCTGGGCGCGGTGACTGGGCCGCTCGTGCATCGAGTCGGTCCACGTCGGATGGTCGCGTTCGGCGCGACAGTCCAGGTGATCGGGATGGTGATCACCACTCGCGTGCACGCGCTCTGGCAGGCCTATCTGTCGTATGGCATCGGCGTAGGCGTCGGCGTCGCGTGTTGCTACGTCCCGTTGGTTGCCGTGGTGGGCGGCTGGTTCACCCTCCGCCGCCCGGTCGCTCTCGGGATCGCAGTGTCCGGGATCGGCCTGTCGAGCCTCCTCGGCGCCCCGATCGCCGCCCGCCTGATCAAGGCTCACGGATGGCGTGACGCCTATCTCGTGTTCGCGATCGCCACCGGGGTCCTTCTGGCGATCGTCGCGATCTTCGTCAGGACGCCGCCCTCGTTCGGTGTGGCCCCGCCTATCAGGCTCAGCGCCGCGCTACGTACACGTACCTTCGTCCTCTCCTACCTTGCGCTCGTGCTTGCCTCGATCACCCTGTTCAACGTCTTTGTGAACCTGGTCCCGTACGCCGAGGACCACGGAATCGCCAAAGTGCGCGCGGCCACGCTGCTCAGTCTCCTCGGTGGCGCATCGGTCGTCGGTCGCAACGCTCTTGCCCTTCTCGCCCGGCGTGTCGGCACGCTTGCGACCTACGGCCTCTCGATCCTCACGATGGGCGTCACGCAACTGCTGTGGCTCGGTGCCGAATCGAGTTACACGGTGTTGGCACTCTTCGCCGTCGTCTTCGGTGTCGCCTACGGCGGCCTCATCGCGCTCGGTCCCATTCTTCTCGCCGAGCTGTTCGGCCCCGAACAGTTGGGCGGCCTGGCCGGCGTCAACTACACCGCGGCAGGAGTCGGTGCGCTCTTCGGCCCGACGATCGGCGCTTGGCTCGTGGATCGCACCGGCAGCTACACCCTTGGTACGTCGCTAGGCTTCGTGTTCGGACTGGGCGGTGCCGTCCTCCTTTTCGTCGTCTGGCGCGGCACCAGGCTCCCTGCCCCGATGTAGTCGGGAACCCGAACTGCGGCCCGAACGGTCCGACCCGTCTACCTCAACCGGGCAAGGATCTCGTCCGTCGAAGCACCGAGTGCCTCGACCGGACCCGGATGCTCCTCCCAGTCGCTGAAGCCGACGGGGGACGCGGCGAGCCGATAGGCCCGTTCTCCCGCCGCCTCGTCGACCGGCATCTGGACCCACGCACCGGCCGCGGCGATCTGCTCGTCGTCGAGCGCGTCGGCAAGCGAGTTGATCGGCGCGAACCAGACGTCGCACTCGTCAAAACGCTCGACCCATGTGTCGTACGGGAGCGCGGCGAACTCGATGTCGAGCATGGCGATGAGGGCACGGGCGTTCGCGGCGCGTCGACCGGCTGAGGTGAATCGCTCGTCGTCGGCCCATTCGGTGCGCCGCAATGCCTGGAGCAGAGTGGGCCAGTGGCGATCCTGCTCGAGTCCGAGCAGCCAAAAGCCGCGTCCGTCGGCGGTCTTGTAGGAGTTGATGATCGGCGCGCCCATCTCCGTGCGGTGCTTCGTCGACTGAATCCGGCCGAAGTACTCGCGGATGCCGAGGTCCCAACCGTTCACGTAGACACCGGTGCGCAGCAGCGACGTGTGTACGAGGCGGCCTTCGCCGGTGCGCGTGCGATCGAAAAGGGCGGCGCAGATCCCCGACACCATCGAGATCGCCGTCGTGTGATCTCCCATGCCGGATCGGGAAGCCGGCGGCAGCTCACCAGGCGGAACCATCGAGTGCGCGATAGACGAACGGGCCCAGAAGGCGCCGATGTCGTAACCGGCGCGATCGCGATCCGGGCCGGCCAGCCCGTAGCCCGTGACCGAGGCGTAGATGAGCGAGGGATGGCGGGCACGAACGGACTCGTGGTCGAGGCCGAGACGCTCCAGCGCATCGGGTCGGAGGTTCGTCAAGAAGATGTCTGCATCGTCGAGGAGCCCGTGGAGTTGCGCCACGGCCTCCTGAGTACGAAGGTCGAGCACGATGCATCGCTTGCCCCGGTTGTCGAGCTCATACGGAGGCACGCGTGCCTGATCGATGCCGAGATTGCCGAAGAGGTTGCGCATGGGGTCACCGGTCGGCCCCTCGACCTTGATCACCTCGGCGCCCCAGTCGGAGAGGATGCCTCCCGCCCCAGGTCCTGCCACCCAGATCGCCAGCTCGACGACACGCACACCGGTCAACATGGACGCCGACCCTAAGCCACGCAAGCGTGCTGCGGCCAGAGTACGACGCGGGCCGGGCTGACTTCGTGAACGAGGGCGGCGAGAACGGCTACGTTCGCAGCGGTGTCGACGTCGCCCGCAATCGTTGCCCACCGGGGCGCCTCGAAGGCGTGTCGCGAGAACACGGTCGAAGCCTTCGAGGAGGCCCGGCGTCAGGGCGCGTCGATGGTCGAGTTCGACGTGCGGCGGACGAAGGACGGCGTGCTGGTGATCCACCACGATCCATCCGTCCGCGGCGTCGGCGTCATCATCGAGCTCGACGCGTCCGCATTGCCGACGTACATCCCCACCCTCGTGGAGGCCCTCGACGCGTGCTTGGGCATGGAAGTGAACATAGAGATCAAGAACGACGAACGCGAACCGGATTTCGATCCGGAAGACGAAGTTGCGGCGAAGGTCGTCGAACTTCTCGCCTCTCGAAAAGACGCCGACGTGCCGCTCATCTCCTCGTTCCGTGGTCTCACGATCGATGCCGTTCGTGCCGCGAACCGCGAACTGCGTACCGGTTTCCTCTTCACCAGGCCGCCGCTCTCGTCGCTTCGACTCAAGGCGGTGATCCGCCGGACCGCGGCGGCCGGTCATTCGGCGATCCATCCCCACCACCGCGGCGTGACACAGCGGATGGTCGACGAGGCGCACGAGGTGGGTCTGGCCGTGAACGTCTGGACGGTCGACGATCCGAACCGGATGCGCTCACTCGCACGGATACGCGTCGACGCACTCATCACCAACGTGCCGGCGATCGGCGTCGAAACGTTCCGTTCCCCTGACCCTCACGTCAGCGGACCGGCGTAACGGGCGAGCACCCCGCCGAAAAGCTCTAGAGGTGCGCCAAGTTGAAGCCTCGGGCTCCGCGCCGGCAACCGTGTCACTACGGTTGGAGAAGCCTTCGACGTCGACGTTCGATGTGATTCCCGAGAAGAGAACCCGTCTGTGACCACTACCTACTCTTCGCTGTCGTCGAACGTTCGTACGGTCGTGCGCGAGCTTCGTGGCCTTTATCGCATCAGGATGCACGACATGCAGGGCGATGTGGCGGCGTCCCTTGCCCACCTGCGTGGCTTTGAGCGTTCGGCGGTCGCTCTCGGCGGACGCGAACACCGCGGCCTCGACGTCCTCGTGGTCGGCTGCGGTCAGACGCCTCGTGAACTCGTCGGGTTCGGAGCGAGGAACCGGGTGACCGGGATCGATCTCGATGTCGTTCCGTCCGGGTTCGCACCCGGGGCGTATCTCCAGCTCCTCCGTGAGAACGGCCCCGTACGTGTCGCTAAGACGCTCGGACGCAAGGCGCTCGGCATCGACCGGAAGTTCAACGCCGAGATGCGACGCCAACTCGGTACGACCGTGTCCTCGCCGACAGTCCTGCAGATGGACGCCGCGAAGATGACGTTTCCCGATGCATCCTTCGATCTCGTCTACTCCTATTCGGTGTTCGAGCACCTTCCGGATCCGGCCGCCGTCCTTGCCGAGATGGGCCGGGTGCTGCGCCCGGGCGGGGTCGGCTTCGTGAGCGCGCATTACTGGACCTCGGAGAGCGGGGCCCATGACATCCGGGTCTTCGCCGGCGATCGCGAAGAGGTCTCGCTCTGGGCCCACCTCCGCCCTGCCCATCGTCACGAGATCACCGAGAACACCTATCTCAACTACTGGCGGGTGGAGCAGTATCGAACGCTCTACGCGAGTGTTCCGGGCGGTCAGATCGACGTGGAGTTCCACGAACCGGAACGGCTGGCCGTGTTGGCGGACGAGCTCCCGCGGATCCGGGGCGCCGGTGAACTCGACGGCTATAGCGACGAGGAGTTGCTCGGCGTGAACATCTCCGTGATGTGGCACGCGCCGCTGCCCTGACGCCCCGTGGGGCTCCGGGCGCTCGTCGGCGCGTCGCCAGGGGAGCCCATCGTTACGGGAGCACGAGATCGATGACCTCGGGCTCCCAGCGGAACTGGAGCACCTCGGCGTCGCCGAGGTGGTCGCCGTCGACCTGCCACGGAAACGGGCGATACCCCACAACCCGCATCGAGCGGAGGTCTTCGCGCACTTCGACCCCGGGCACCCGCCGCAAACGGTCACCCCCGCGCAATGCCGCAGTCACCGCACGCAGAGTGGAGCGAAGACCGAACTGCGTGAGCACGACGCACGCAAGGGGATCGTCGAGGGTCGCCCCCGGAGCCAGCGACAGCGGCCGCGATCCGAGAAAGGTGTACGGGTCGGTGTTCATGCACACTGCGAAGTACCCGTCGACGGAACCTTTGCCGAACTCCACCCGGAAGGGAGGGGACCGTCGGTCGAAGTGACGGACCCACGTGTCGATAGCGGCGTAGGCGAAAAGTGGATGCCCGAGGTATCGCTTGAGCTGGCCACGCCGTTCGACCTGCTCGACCACCGCGGCGTCGTAGCCCATCCCGACATGGAAACAGAAGAACCGGCCGTTCACGCTGCCGAGTCCGACCCGCTTGATCGATCGGCGCGTCAGGGCCGACAACAGCTGATTGGTGGCTTCGACCGGTTCATTGACGAGCCCGATCGTGCGGGCGAACACGTTCGTCGAACCGCCGGGCAGCACGGCGAGCGCCGTATGTGAGCGCACGAGGCCGTTCGCCACCTCGTTCACCGTGCCGTCGCCGCCGAACGACACCACGACGTCGACACCGGTCGCGGCGGCTCCCTGGGCCAAGCGTGTGGCGTGGCCACGGCGCTTCGTCTCGGAGACGGTCAGATCGTGACTAGCCGCCAACGCGTTCTGGATGACGACGCGGCCGCGTGCGGTGACGCCCGACGCCGATGGATTGACGATGAACAGGATCTTCACGAAGCTCCGGGAGCTCTACGACGGGTGGCGAAAGAGAGTGACTCCCGACACATGAGTTCGTGCGAATTTTCACAAGCACGTCGGGGCCGATCAGAATACGAGGTCACCGCTCCGCCTTGCTCCCGCTTCGGGGCGGCTCAAACCTTCTCAGGAGTCAGTTCATGAACGTTGCCGTCTGCGTCAAGCAGATCCCGGACCCGGCCCTCCCGGGGTCGCTGGATCCCTCAACCCACGCACTTGTCCGCGAGGGCAAGCTCATCCTTGACGACTCCGGCGCCTACGGCGTCGAGATGGCGCTGCGCCTCGTCGAGGCGGCGGGCGGCGGTGAGGTCACCCTGGTGTCGATGGCACCCAACTCCGAGCAGAGCGGCCTCCGCACCGGTCTGGCCATGGGCGCCCATAAGGCCATCCTCGTCAGCGACCCGGCGCTCAAGGGCTCCGACTCGCTTGGCACCGCCAAGGTTCTGGCCGCGGCGATCAAGCGGGCCAACCCCGATCTCGTGATCGCCGCCACCGAGTCGACCGACGGCTACACCGGCACTACGCCGGTCCAGATCGCCGAGCTTCTCGGGTTCCCCTCGGTGACCTTCGCCAAGAAGGTCACCGTTTCGGGCAGCACCGTGGTCGTCGAGCGCCAGACCGAGTCCGGCTACGACGACGTGAGCGCATCGCTCCCGGCCATG